>NZ_JBIMJQ010000021.1:0-38224 GCF_043674215.1 Streptococcus sp. A22 | reverse complement strand
CTATACTGAGTTGGGGAATTCTAGTATATCAGACGAACATGTCTTTTTTGTTGCACTTCATTTTACAACGCGGGAAACTTGGCAATCTTTCTCTTGGCAAGACCTGTCTTAAACTGAGGATCCTCCTCAACAGCCTTGTTCAATTTGTAGTACGTCTTGTAAGTAGTATAGTTATTCAAGACATCCAGAATAAAGCCTTCCTGGATAGCCTGTTTCATAGAGTAGACATCAAAAGGACCTTTTGAACCATCTGGCAAGGTTTTTCCAAACAACTGGAGGGTTGTCGCTTTAGGCGTAGCTGTAAAAGCGATGATCGAAATGTTGTCTTGCTTTCCTGTCCGAGCGATTTCTTGTTCGATGGCATCCGCCACTGAAACCTCCTGCACCTCATCAATGGTCCCGTCTTCCACATCTGTTTCTGTCAAAACTTGACTGACAGCACTCATATAGGAGCCCGTCGTCGAACTGTGGGCTTCATCAATCAGAATGGCAAATCTTTTCTGGGCAGTTGGACCAGCTGTCATCAAATCTGACTTATTGATTTGGGCAAATTTATGAATGGTTGTTGCGATAATCTTGGTATTTCCAGCCAAGGCATCCGCCAAGTCACTGGAAGTCGCCTTGTCATCCATCACCTTGATAACCCCAGGCTGATGCTGGATAGCCTGAACAGCATCCTGTAGCTGCCTGTCCACAACAATCCTGTCTGTCACAATCAAGACCGTATCCACAACATTTCGGTCTTCGTAGTCATGCAGACTGACCAAACTATGTGCCAACCAAGCAATCGTATTGGTCTTGCCAGACCCTGCCGAGTGTTGAATCAGGTAATGGCTATCGGTGTGATTGACCTTCATATCCTCTAGGACACGGTTTACTGCCCGTCTTTGCTGGTAACGAGGAAAAATCAGTGTTTTCTTGCTTTTTTTATCCCAATCAATCTTCAAAAAGATAAAGCGTTCAATCAACTGAAGAATACTATCCTTAGTCAGCACTTCCTTCCAAAAATAGGCTGTGTCTGGACCAGATTCATTGTGCGGATTTCCAGCCCCCTGATCAACCCCTTCACCATTTCCCATATTGAAGGGAAGGAAATAGGTATCTTGCCCCTTGATTTCGGTCGTCATGTAGACTTCTAAGGTATCTACCGCGAAAGAAGCCAAAACGCCCGCATTAAACTTAAACAAGCGATTTTTGCTGTCTCGCTTTTTCAACTGACGAACGGCATCATCTACCGATTGACCACTGGAATTGAGCTTCAACTCAATCGCAAACAAAGCTAGACCATTCAGAAAGATAACCAAGTCTACACGTTCCTGATCCTTGTAGACAACCTCTTCCATAACTGTAAAACGATTTTGCTCATACCGCTTGACTGCCTTGGCATTAAAGGAAGTGGCAGGCTTGGGATAGACCAGTTTCAATTGTTTATTTTCAATGTAAACCCCCGACTTCAAGGCAAAGAGAAGACCTCCCTTGATAATTTCTTGGTTAATCAAGTTGAGAATAACCTCTTTGTCCAACTTCTTCAAGAGATAGTCCATCTCGTCTTCTTGGGTTGCTCGCAGAAACTCCCACAAGATGTCTGTATCCATTGCCAAGCGTTGATTATACTTACTCTGCGGTCTGTGAGTAAAACCATTTTCTGTTTCTAAATCCTTGATAATCCACTGCTGAAAATCATAACGTTCTGTAAGGTCAAAATGAGCCATAGGTATTCCTTATTCTTCCTTGTACTTACTCTACACCATCGAGGGAGAGGATAGACAGATACATGTCCAATCTCTCGTTCAAATAGCGGGCAAACAAATCTTCCATTGCTGACAGGCTTCCCTTAGCATGGTAGTCATCAAAGGCCTGATAATAGGCTAATCGATCTGAAAATTTAATATCAATGGGAGGATAACCAGCCTTCATCAGCTCCAAGTTGACCAAGAGCCGTCCAGTTCGACCATTTCCATCAATAAAGGGATGAATGCTTTCAAAGGCAATGTGAAAACGAGCCATCTTGGTCACGATATTTTCCTGACTCTGAGCATAGTCCGCCAGCCACTGCTCCATCAAGGGACGGATCATAAAGGGCTGGGCAGGTTCGTTGGCAGCACCCATGATACGAACGGGCACCTTTCGATAGACACCTCTATCGTCCTTCTTATCGGACAAAACCAGATAGTGAATATCCTTTACAACCTGCTCCGTCAAAGGTGTGCCCTCTGCCACCAAGGTCTGTACGTATTCAAAAGCTTCCCTATGACCAATAGCCTCAAGATGATCCTTTAAGGGCTTCTGGTCAATGGTCAAACCTCGCAAAACCATGTCCGTTTCACGCAGGGTCAGGGTATTTCCCTCAATAGCGTTAGAATTATAGGTGAACTCCACTGTAAATTCTTCATTGAGCCGCTCAATCTCTCCTCTGGTCAAGGGACGAAGGGTCGCTAACCTTGCCATCTTTTCATCAATCAAGGGCAGGAGGCTTTCCACCCTTTTATAACGACCATCAACTGGCTTTGGGGTATCTTGAGGAATCTTCCATAAACGCCCCTCACGGATAGCACCTTCCACCTTTCCCTGACTACACAAGTCACGAACACGGCGGTCTGAAATCCCCCAGAGCTCCGCCGCCTGCTTGACAGACATATACATAGGACACCTCACCTTCTAACCAAAACAGTCCCTTTTTCTAATACTATTATAGCACAGTTCGGAAGGATAGACGACAAACGGAAGGATGTTTAGCAGATTTTCGGAAGGATAGGGATAGCCTAATAATTTTGACAGAATAATCAATCATCAAAAATTCAACTATTTTCTATGTAACTATGCTATAATTATTTATGCAGAAGAGTTTCTCCAAATGGGAAGAGAGGTTTTATGTTTCTAAAGCATAATAACCTCTCGAAGACGGTGGCTCTAATTTCTGAAAGGTAGGTGGTGCCTATGGGCAACTCATCAAAATCTAACAGAAAGGAGCAGATTGTTGTCAGTTTACGAGACGATGCAACTGATGCTGGGATTCGGTAGTTTCCTACTCTCCCTTATTGGCTTAGTGATTGTCATCGTAAAAATGAGCAATAAAAAATAACCGTCTAAACTTTGACCGGTTGACGATTATTTTTTAGTAATTATAAAACTAGTCACCATCTTAAACGGTTCTGCATTGGGTAGTTGTGAGTGCAACTACCCTTTTCTATTCTCATTATAACCTAACTAGAAAAAATAGTCAAACGAGATCCTATTTGGCGGTTAGAGCTCCTAACTAAACTGGTGCTTATTCTAATACAGTTCGGAAGGATAGAGGAGAAAGGATGGATATCAAATTGACATACATCAATCAAACAATGTCAATTGTCCATCAACTATATTATTCTTACCAGTTCGATTAGTATGATTAAATTCAAAAATATGTTTTTCATTTGTTGCGTAGCTACTAACTTCCATTACATCCCATTTGATTTGTTCTCTGCCGTCAATGATTTTAATAGATTTTCGTAAATTACAAATGATAAAAAAGCCTGTGTTAAAAGAAATAACCTTGTTCTGTGACTTCTCTAGAAATTCTTTATCTTTGACATAAAATCTTATTTTTTCACCCTCAAATTCACCTGACCATAGTTCATTACTACCTTTAACAATTACTGGAGAAATGATATAAATTTTTGAATCAAATAAAATGTTCTCATCATTAGTTGACTCAATAATATAATCTGAGAAGTCCTCCCTCTTGATAGTTCTAGTGACTTTCGATTCCTGCTTAACTTCAATTGCCTTAATCGTGTTATTTGCCTTGTTAACTTTGAAAAAAGCATTTTTTTGCTTCCTAGAGAAACCCGATGACTCAATAAATGCTTCAGCTTGTTCCAAAGTTAAGGAATTACTATTAATTTTTTCTTGAATATCAACTAATAGTTGCGTCCTTGACATATTACTATCTTTAGGTTTTGGATTTGGCGCGAAAAATTTATTAAATGCAACTGTCAAAAACACCAAGATAACATCTCTATTTTGAGATAAAAACTCTACAATATGCTCTGTCTCAAAACTACCTTCTTTTCTTGCTTTAACTTTCATTTCCAAGGAAAGATTAAGCTCTTTTGAGAGACAATGTATGTACTCTATCAGTGCTTGCTCAGACTTTAGTAGAGTTTTTGCATCAATTTCATGAAGCTCTTGAGCATCAAAGACCCACCTCAAAGAATAGTTGTAGTTTTCGTGCTCCATCTACACCCTCCTTTTTCCTGTCACAACATCATAAATCAGTGTTTGGCGTTGTTTGTTGATATTTTCAATTTGTTCTTTTTTGATAGCAATCATTTGATTGATTTGCTCCGTCTTTTTATCTAGGAAATCAGCGATTTGGGTTTGTTCACCTTTTGGACAATGAATCGTCTCTAGTTGTAATATTTTCTCTACAGAAAGTCCTGGTTGAGCACTTGTTTCAAAAGCATACTGATTTATATTCATTACTTTTAATAAATAGTAAACATATTTGGAATAGGTGTGCGTATGTTCATAAACAACTATCGCATGATCAGTCGCCCAAAATTTTCCTGAAACAAAATGAACATTGCCAGCTAATGCTCCCTGTCTACCGACCAAACAATAATTTCCTTCATTCGTAAAATCATTGTAGTATCCTCGTTGACCATTGCCTCCATAAACTGGAAAGATCTTCCCACCATCATTTTCAGAAGAAATCTCTAGGGAAGTTAAATTATTTCCGCTCTGCATTCCGCAAATATATTTTAACCTCGTTATCTCCCACCCCTCTGGTATCTGTCCTATCCAGTCAACACCTGAGTCTTTTAGGGGAACGGTTTTATCCAGTCCTTTTGTGACGGTTTCGTAAATGAGGCTTTGGCGGTAGTCTTCCAAGGTCTTAATTTGCTCTTCTAGAAGGCTTTTGACCTTATCCAGTTGAGCAACTTTTTTATCGAGGAAGTCAGTGATTTGAGTTTGTTCAACAATAGTAGGTAAAGGAACTTCAATATTATAAAAAATTCCAGCTGTCAGTTGATTAACAGTTGAAGTAGTAAAAAAGGTGCGATAGAAATCAAAACTTGAATCCATTAAATAATACGCAAATTTTGATTTCATCCTTTTATTTACTCTAAAGACCATCATAAATGCTCCGTAGGTTGCCAAAATTGATTCTTCCACAATAGCGTTTTTTCCAATTAAATTCGCACTTCCATTTCGAGCAGTAATCAGAATATCACCTTTTTTTAAGAATATTGATGGTTCTATCTGACTGTTTACATACACATTATTATCAAACACCAGCTTATTGTTCTGAATATTGCCAGAACGAAGTACCAGGACTCCCTCAGTCTGCTCAACAATATTTTCTGGACTATAGGTCAAACCATTTTTTGCCGTACCTAGAAACTTAAACTTTGTTACTACCCACTCCTCTGGCACTTCTCCAATCCACTCGATGCCACTATCTTTCATCCTAGTCATGTTTGAGGTCCTCCAAGAGTGCTTGTAATTGGTCTTCTAGGTCATAGAATTGTTTGAGCAGGTCTTCTGCCTTTTCTGGCACTTGGTACTGGTAGAAATAACGGGTAAAGGGGATTTCTGCTCCCAGCTTGTTTTCCTCCCACCAGTAGTGAGCATCTGGCACATGGGGATAGACTTCCCGTTCAAAATAAGTCTCCACTTCTTCCGAGAGCTTGACAATCTCAGAATCCTTAGTAGTCTTGTCATAGACGATACCGTCCGCAATCTCACCCAGCTTGTCTTTCTTCTTAGTTGTGATAACCTCGGCAGTCTTGTCCATCTCACTCATAGCAAGGGCCAGGGCATTGAGATTGGCTGGGGTCAGCTTGACTTCTGACAAGAGGTCTTTCAGTACGGCTGTAAAGGTCTCAAAGTTTGGATAGGTAGCTTCCGACAGACCTTGACGGAGGGCTTGGAGGATTTCCTCTTGCTTTATTCTACCTTCTTCTAACTTTTGCAGTTCCTTATCTTGCTTGGCCGTGCGTGGCTCCATTTCCAGCAATTCTTGGTACTTGTACTCATCAAAGAGCTTGGCAAAAAACTGGACCGACTGGACACTTTCAAGACTTTTCTCTGTAATTTCTCCACGGCGTTGTAAAGGCTGCATGACCAGGTATTCTTTATAAAGAAATTCCTTGCTGTCAAAGATTTTCACTCGGTCATTTTCCGCAAAGTCATGGTACCACTGGAGAATGTCCTTGATATTGTCCTGCGACAGCTCACGGCGTTTTTGTCCCAGCGACTTCCGCAAGGGAACAAATTCATTGGTCGCATCGATAAACTGTACCTTACCCTGTCTTTCTGGACTTTTATCCTTATTATAGAGCCAGATATAGATACCGATTCCAGTATTGTAGAAAAATTGCCCCGGTAGAGCGACAATGGCTTCCAACAAATCATTTTCTAAGATATACCGTCGGATTTGGCTTTCCCCAGATGTCGTTCCGCCTGAAAATAGGGGTGAACCGTTTGAAATGATAGCAGCTCTGCCATTTTCCTCCAACTTCGCCAAAGCATGTAGATGGAAGAGCAACTGAGCATCACCTGTCGTGGGAGTATTGACAAAACGACCTTCCCTGCCGTCTGTCGACTCAAAGAGAGCCTGATCCTCCTTGACCGCCTGCTCTACTCCGTCATCCGCATCCTTCCCTCCCCAAGACTGACCAAAAGGTGGATTGGCAATGACAAAGTTCATCTTCTTATCGTGAAACGGATCTGGATCCTTAAGCGTATCCGTCTTAACAAAGAAATCTGAGAATGCTGAATCACCCTGACGAATCAGCATATCCGCCTTGCCAATACCATAGGTTTCAGCCAGATACTCCTGACCAAACAAGCGGACGTTAACCTCGGGATTGAGCTGTTGGATATAACTTTTGGCAGTTGCCAGCATACCACCTGTACCTGCTGCCATATCTAAAACCTTAATCTCTTTATTGTCAACAAAAAGCTCTTCATCTGCCTCCATCAAGAGCAGGTTGACCATAAGAGCGATGACTTCCCGTGGTGTGTAGTGAGAACCTGCCTCCTCGTTTTCAGAAAAGCGACGGATAATATCCTCAAACATATAACCCATCCGCATAGAATCAATGGAACTTGGTGATAAATCAAGTTCCGAGAATTTCTTCACTACTGTAAAGAGACGCCCTGTACTTGCCAAGGTATCCACCTGCTCCTTAAATTTCAAATTCTCAATAATATCCTTGACTCGTTTGGAATAACCATCTAGGTAATCCAAAAAATTATCTTTGATGGCATCGGGTTCGTTCAAGAGATTCTTCAAAGTATGTTTGCTGGTATTGTAGTATTTATAGCCTGTAAGAGACTCAAAGATTTTCTCTGGTGTTGACGGATTCGACTGGAACTGAGCCAACACTTTTTCCTTGGTCGGCAAAAGAGCCGCCTCCAAGCGAGCCAATACAAACATGGGAATGATGACATCACGGTATTTATCCGCTCGGTAAGCTCCTCGTAGGGTGTTTGCAATAGACCAGACTAAATTGACATCCTTGCTGATGTTGATATCATTTGCTTGAAACAGAGGGAGTTTCCCTTTTATATCGACCATAATTTCTCCTAACACTCGTCTAAAATATATCTCTATTATATCAAAAATCGTACACTACTATAGGAAGCACGAAGCGTTTAGCAAGAGATTTTTTATCGTTTTCTTACCACTTACTTGATGGGCAATAAGTAAAAATCCTCCCACACATTGTGGAAGGATTCAGATTGAAGACAGACACTTAAGAGGCGTTTGTCTTTTTCTGTTTATTGGTCTGATAGTCGGTCTTTTTGCCAGAATCGTGGCTATTTGTACAATATAAAAAGGCTTCCCTACCCTCATTCTTACCAATTTCTTTAGATTTAAACACGCCAAAGTCAGTCCAACTTTATCTTCCATTTTGGACTTGCCTTTCTCTCTTGTATAACGAAGATTGTGGTACTCTTCGGCTGTCCCAAAGAGGCGTTCAATGGTTTCTTTCCGCTTCTGGTAGAGCTCCTTCATACCTTTCCTGTGCCGAATCTCTTCACAGCTTTCTAAAGCCTCTTTCCAAATGTGTCGAGTTACCACTTTCTGCTTGTTCTTGCTTTCTGTACAAATTGATAGAAGTGGACAAGTAGCACAGATAGCTGAGTCACTCTTATATTCCCGATAACCTTCTCTGGTTGTAGTGCGATAGGTTAAGACCTGATTCTCAGGACAGATATAACAGTCATAGTATTCATCATAGACAAAATCCTTCGAGCGTAGTTTCCCTTTCTTTCCTTTCGGTCGTGTATACGGAAAGACTGGAGTAATCTCTTGTTCTAGGAGGAAGCGAGCGATACTTGGGGTCTTATAGCCAGAATCGGCAACGAGAAAGCTAAGTTGAAAGGGCTGGAGCTTGGCGAAGAGTGCAGGAAAGGCCTGACTGTCATGGACATTGCCAGCCTCCACACTATAAGCCAGAGCCCAACCATGCTTGTCACAAGCAACTTGAGCTGTATAAGCAAATACTTCCTTATGGTCCCCTTTATGAAACCAGCCACTTTCAGGGTCAGTTGTAGAAATTTTCTTAGCGATGGGTCCCTCCTCTTTTGCGGGCCCTAGCGGCTTTTTTGCATGCTTTTCTCTATCCCTGTTAATTTCAATCTCTAGCTGGTCACTCATAAACTTGGCTTGCTTTTCAATTTCACGATTGATGAATTTACGATTATTCGCCGCAGCCTTGATATGGGTACCGTCAATGAAAATTTCTGTTGGATCTATGAAGCCTGCATTGACGCAGAGACCTAAGATATGGGTGAAAATGCCTTCAATAACTTGTCTATCTTGAAAACGACGGACATAGTTCTTTCCGTAGGTAGTGAAATGAGGCACCTTATCATCCAGTCGAAGACCAAGAAACCAACGGTAGGCAGTGTTGACTTCGATTTCCTTAATGGTTTGACGCATGGAACGAATGCCGAAGAGACACTGAAGGATTGGAATTTTAATGAGCAGAATAGGGTCAAGAATAGGACGCCCTGTATCATCGCTATAGCTATCTGCGACTAAGTCATAGATAAAAGAGAAGTCAATAGCTTCCTCTATTTGACGAAGGAGATGATCTTGAGGAACAAGGTCATCTAAACTGTAGAAACCAAATTGACCGCGATTGTAGTCTGAGTTTTCTTTGTGTAACATAGCGATTCTCCTTCTAAGCGTTCTCTTTATTCCTAACTCTATTATACTACTTTACATATGAAAAAGCCGTTAGAAATACAATTCTAACGACTTTGTCTTCAGTCTGAAATCCTCCCACACATTGTGGAAGGATTATTCCTCACTAAATCACTCCTCCTCCAAAACCTGTTTTATCAATTTCATGACCTGATTGCGGTCCAACTTCCACTGAGCCCGCTCATCCTTGTCAAAGGTTCGATTCGAAAGGAAAATTGCCGCCAGTTGCAAAGGACGATTGTACATGATAAAGGTCCCTGTATATCCCGTATGGGACAACCAATCCCCCTTTTTATCCCAGGCCAGCGACCGCTTGCGCTTGTCATCAAAGCCGTAGTCCTGGGTCAAATCTGCCGCAAAGTCCTCCGTCAGATAGCGCTCCAAAAAGATTTCCAAATCTCTGACCGTCGAAAAGAGACCCGCACTACCCGCATGGACACCCAAAACACGCGCCTTAGGATCATGCACCACACCGGCTTTGACGCCACGCACCGTCGGTACCGCCTGACTGACAGGACCGTATGAGGTTTGGGACATGCCAAAGGGCTCTAGAACACCTCGACTAATCAGCTGGTCTAGACTAGCTCCACCCAGTTCCTCCAACAAAAAGCCCAGCAGGAGAAAATTGATGTCTGTGTAGAGAAATTCTTTCTTGTCCGTCACCCTAATCTTCAAAATCGCTTCTTTGAGTTGGTCGGCATCCAGACTATCCCGATTGGGAATAAAAGGATCAATACCGCTAGTATGGGTCAATAATTGACGGATGGTCACTTGACTATTCTGAAAAGCAGGATAGTAAGACTGCAAGGTCCTATCCAGCTCCAAAGCTCCGCTATTGACCAGAAAAGTCGCAAGAGTGCCTACACCGACGACCTTAGAAACGGAGGCCAAATCATAGATCAGACCCGCTACCACTGGGGTCACATGGTCCTGGGTCCCCAAGTAATACTCCTGCCACTGACCCTTAGAAAAAAGAGCCAGACTGGCGCCAGGATAGACTCCCTGCTCAATCTGCTCTGAAATCTTGTCTAAAATTGCTTGTCTCATTTTTCAAACCACAATTCAATACCGCTTGGGTCTGTTGTTTGGATAAAGGTCGCTTTCTTGTCTTTGAAAAATGGAACGTCCAGCTTGCTCTCCAAATTAGACCAATCATAATCACTCTCTACCGCAAAACGGAGGCTGTCCAAGTCCCAGATTTCTTCTGCTGGTGTCAGTAAATCTTCACCCTCTGCCCCAACAAAACGCAAAAAGACCTGGTTGGGCAAGATAGTCTCATAAAAATCCTGGCTAACTACTGGATGAGGGCTGTTAATCCAAACAGACGCCACCTCAAAATGACTTAAACCAGCGAAATCAGCATCCCCCTTAAAAGGAACTGGTGGCAGAATAGCTGTTAAATCACCGATGCTTGCCTCACTGTGGAGCAAAAAAGTATCTCCCTCAGGCGATACTGCCTCAAAACCATAGCCATTGTGCCCCTTGTAGAGCTTGCTGTAAACCGTTCCATTAGCCAACAGAGCCTCAATTTCGTGAACCTTCTCGACCTTGATAATGATTTTATTGAGCTTCTTCAGTCCACGAACAGCCCGGCTACGATTACCTGGCGATTCCTGCAAAACCAGCCTAATCTCGCTGTCTTGATGACCAGCAAATTCCGCAAATGGGCCGTCTTCCAGCTTGGTTTTCATCCCCAAATTATCTTCTAGGAAGGCTTGATTAACACTTCTATTATTGACCCGCAGCACAGGTACTACGGGTTGATTTTCCCTTAACACAATCATTTCCCTCCTAATATCATTCCTAGATATTATATAGAATTTTACTTAATTTTACAAATGATTTCCTGTAGATTTCGACATTTTTCCTTACAGAATTTCTAACTATTCTTAGACAAATTTGCCCCTTTTCCGCTATAATGGAAGGTAGATAATTTCAGAAAATAAGGAGCTCCTATGCGTTTTAATCAATTTTCATACATCCCACAAAATCGGGAAACCATTGTAAACGAACTCCATTCTATCGGCTTTGCGGTCGATAGTCAAGCAGAAATAAAAGAAATCCTGGAAATCTTCGTAAGAACCTGTCATTTTCTGACAACCAACACAGACTTTGCCCTGTCCAATATGATTGCAGACTGGGAGACAGACCTCTTGACCTTCTTTCAGTCGGACCGCCAAGTCACTGCGGAAGTTTTCTACCAAGTAGCCTTTCAATTGCTGGGCTTTGTGCCAAACTTTGACTATACTGATGTTGCGGCTTTTGCCGAGAAAACCAATTTCCCAATTGTCTTTGGCGACATCATTGAAAATCTCTATCAGCTGCTCAATATGCGCACCAAGTCAGGCAATACCTTGATTGACCAGCTGGTCAGTGACGACCTGATTCCTGAGGACAATCGCTACCACTTCTTCAACGGAAAATCCTTGGCGACCTTTTCAACTAAAAATCTCATTCGTGAGGTGGTCTATGTCGAAACACCTGTCGATACGGCTGGGACTGGCCAGACTGATATTGTCAAAGTTTCCATCCTCCGTCCGTACTTTGACGGGAAAATCCCTGCGGTTATTACCAACAGCCCTTATCATCAAGGAGTCAATGAAGTTGCCAGCGACAAGGCCCTGCACAAGATGGAAGGGGAGTTGGCGGAAAAACCAGCTGGCACCATTGAGGTCAAGCAGACCAGCATCACTAAGCTAGACTTGGACCAGCGGGACCTGCCTGTCAGCCCTGCCACCGAAAAACTGGGCCACATCACTTCTTACTCCCTCAATGATTACTTCCTTGCTCGTGGTTTCGCCAGCCTCCATGTGTCTGGAGTTGGAACTCTAGGATCGACTGGCTACATGACGTCTGGTGACTACCAGCAGGTTGAGGGCTACAAAGCGGTGATTGACTGGCTGAACGGTCGCACCAAGGCCTACACAGACCACACCCGCTCGCTAGAGGTCAAGGCTGATTGGGCCAATGGTAAGGTAGCGACGACGGGACTGTCTTATCTCGGTACCATGTCCAATGCTTTGGCAACAACTGGCGTGGACGGACTGGAAGTCATCATCGCAGAAGCGGGGATCTCCTCTTGGTATGATTACTACCGTGAAAACGGGCTGGTGACCAGCCCTGGTGGTTATCCAGGAGAGGACTTGGATAGCTTGACCGCTCTGACCTACTCGAAAAGTCTGCAAGCAGGCGACTTCCTCCGCAGTAAAGAAGATTACGAAAAAGGACTGGCGGCAGAACGTACTGCCCTGGACCGCACCAGTGGCGACTACAACCAATACTGGCAGGACCGCAACTATCTGCTCCAGGCTGACAAGGTCAAGTGCGAAGTGGTCTTTACCCACGGCTCACAGGACTGGAATGTCAAGCCAATCCATGTCTGGAATATGTTCCACGCCCTGCCAAGTCACATCAAAAAGCACCTCTTCTTCCACAACGGTGCCCACGTTTATATGAACAACTGGCAGTCTATAGACTTCCGTGAATCCATGAACGCCCTGCTCAGTCAGAAACTGCTGGGCTACGAGAACAACTACCAACTGCCAACGGTCATCTGGCAGGACAACAGCGGTGAGCAAACTTGGACGACCTTAGAAACCTTTGGCGGTGGACAAGAGGCTGTCTTACCACTGGGAACTGGAAGCCAGACTATTTCCAATCACTATGCCCAAGAAGATTTTGACCGCTATGGCAAATCCTACCCTGCCTTTCACCAAGACCTCTACGCAGGCAAGGCCAACCAAGTCAGCATGGAACTGCCTATAACGGAGGATCTCCTGATTAACGGACAGGTCACGCTGAAACTCCGTGTATCTTCTAGTGTAGCCAAGGGCCTCTTATCTGCTCAGCTATTGGACAAGGGAAATAAAAAACGTCTAGCCCCAATCCCAACGCCAAAAATGCGGTTGAGCCTGGACAACGGCCGCTACCATGCCCAAGAAAATCTGGTGGAGTTGCCTTACGTTGACATGCCGCAACGCTTGGTGACCAAGGGCTTTATGAACCTGCAGAACCGCACCGACCTGATGACTGTCGAGGAAGTGGTGCCTGGACAGTGGATGGACCTGAGCTGGAAACTGCAACCGACTATCTACCAGCTGAAAAAAGGGGATGTCTTGGAGCTCATTCTCTACACGACAGACTTTGAATGCACTGTTCGGGATAATAGTGACTGGACTATTTCGATTGACTTGGACCATTCGACCATCCATCTCCCAAGACCATAAGACAAGAAAACGAGTTGCACCTGCAACTCGTTTTTGTATTTAGAATTCTTCAAAGTTCTGGTAAAGATAGTCCAACTCCTGAATTTCTTTAGCTAGCTTAGAACCGATTGTAGTAGACTTTACCAATATCCGATGATGCACCTCATCTACTAAACGTTGAGCAGAAATAATCTCTCCTCCACCAGCCAAGACTGTATCAACACCTGTAAACGGCCTGTGGGCAACAAGTTGTAATCCATAGCTGTTGGAAACCAATGTGTAGCCAGCTAATCCTGTCTTGGCCTGATAGCCTTTTGCAAAGCCGCCATCAATCACCAACATCTGGCCATCTGCTTTTATTGGACTTTCCCCAATTTTCTCGCGCACTGGTGTATGTCCATTGATAATGCGACCGTCAACAGTTAAACCAAACTCCTCTAAAATCAGTTGGCAAATATCCTTTTGATTGCGCAAGCGATAATAGGCATTCTTCTCCTCAAAGTGGGTCGTTTTATCAGAAATATAATATCGCTCAAAGGTCGTCATCGCTTTCTTTCCAAACAAAGAGGAACTTTCACCCACCCAGAGGTACCAAAAGAGGTCTGTCTCAC
The DNA here is from genome assembly GCF_043674215.1 of Streptococcus sp. A22. Lineage (NCBI taxonomy): Bacteria > Bacillati > Bacillota > Bacilli > Lactobacillales > Streptococcaceae > Streptococcus > Streptococcus sp. A22. The sequence continues at coordinate 24,203 of NZ_JBIMJQ010000021.1, read as the reverse complement.
GATCATCCTGAATTTCTGGATTCTTATAGGCCCTTCTAATGGATGCTTCATAAAAATCAAGCAAGTCCTTACCTGCATAAGCTATTCCATCTATTCTCAAAGACTTGAAATCTCCATTTTCGTGAAGAGGCAGGCAGCCATGAAAGAGCAAATTCTGATTGTAGACCAGGTACATGCTACCTTTTTCAAATAAAAAATCAACATGGCGACGTAATTTTTCAGACTGCTGAAAACTGTGATTTAACTGTTGCAGAAGCGCTACTTCTTCCAAGCTGAGCTGGGTTGGTTCTTTTTGATCAATGGTTTCTGTGGTTAGACCATCCAATGGATACTCTACTCCGTTCAAACAAATGGTATTCGTAACAAAATCTACCTGACTCAAGAGTCTTCGATGGTTCAATTTAAACTCTGGTCTACGTTTGATTAACTGTTCTTCCAATTTAAATTGCAATAGTGCTGTTGCCTGCTGCAATTGATTTAATACGACTGACTCTGCTTGACTTAATACTTCCCCATCTAAAACTGGTTCAAAAGCTTGTTGATAAGAAAAATATTTTTGACTATAAGCGACTAAGGGACGCAAGTTAATCCCGTATCGTTCTTCCAATAATTCTAAATTATTATAGCGAGCAGCAATCCGAATCACATTAACTAAACAGACAAGTGAGCCCGAAATTGCCCCCATCCAAGTTATGTCATGATTACCCCACTGAATATCAACCGATTGATGTTGGAGAAGGGTATCTAATATTCGATCAGGATCTTTACCACGATCATAGATGTCCCCAACCACATGTAAATGGTCCACATTGAGTCGCTGAATCAACATTGATAAGGCCCCTACTAACTCTTCCAATTGATCTAATTGAGCAACTTTGGCTAAAATAGCGGTAACATATTTTTGCTTTGCAGCCCTATTTTCACTCTCTGTCAGCAATTCTTCGATAATATAAGCAAATTCTTTTGGCATTGCCTTTCTAACTTTGGAACGACTGTATTTTTCACCTAAAAATCGGGTAAATTCCAACATCAAAGGAAGGATAGCTAACAGACGAGTCTCTAGACCACTTTCGCCGAACTGGCTCACATCCCTCTCCATCTTTTCTTTTGGATACAGAATATATAAGGCGAGTTCCTCCAATACCCTTTTATCATTTTGTTCCGCCGCAAAACAATCATTGATCTTATGTTTTATAAGACCTGCTCCACTTCTCAACAAATAGTCAAATGCCTCAAATTCACCATGCAAATCACTGACGAAATATTCAGTCCCCTTAGGGAGATGCTGAATAGCTTCTAAATTGATGAGCTCTGTCATAACGGCTGATTTAGTTGGAAACTTTTCCTTGAGTAAACGATAGTATCTGTCCATTTCTTCTCCTTCCAGGGCAAAATTGAAAGCGGTTACTAATTTAGTCTAACTAAATTTTCCTCCGATTGCAAGAAAAGAAAACGAGCTGCACCTGCAACTCGTTTTTTTTTACTGCCTATTTTTCTAAAGGATGAATAATCACACCTTGCACTACACGGTTTACGGTGCCTGTTGGGGATGGTGTATCTGGTAAGTTCTTACACTTGATGGCTGCCATGATAGACACTGTCTGTGCAAAGATGATGTAAGGGAAGGTCAAGAAGACGTCTGGTAGCTCTGCTCCGCCTTCTGCGAGGACGAAATTTGGTGCCTCAGTGCCTTCCAATTTCGATGCAGAAAGGGCAACAATTCGCTCTGCTATTGCGTCCCCATGCACCTCATTCAAGAGGTCCACATCGTACTGACGTGTATAAGCATCATTTGAGACAAATTGGAAAATCAAGGTCTTGTCGTTGATAAAGGATTTTGGTCCATGACGGAAACCGAGCGGAGACTCGTACATGGTCGCAATCTTACCAGCGGTCAATTCCAAAATCTTCAGCTGAGCCTCGTGGGCAACCCCGTAGAAACCGCCTGCTCCCAGGTAAATCACGCGCTCAAAATCCAGATCAATAATCCCTTGGATGAAGTCCTCACGGTCCAAGACATCCTGGCCAAGGCGAGCTATGGTGTCGACCCATGCAGCTTTTTCTTCTTGGCTAGCTGGCGAGAAGACAAGCAGGGCCGTCAAGGACATACAGCTGTAAGAACCTGTCATGGCAAAGCCCTTATCGTTGGAGCCGGCTGGTTGCAAGAGCAAGAGATTGTCTGCATCTCCCTCTGCCGCTTGAGCCAATTTCCCTTCAGGTGCACAGGTAATCGTTACTTGGTAAAGGGTGTCAACCAGTGTCTTGGCAATTTCCACCGCTGCCACACTCTCTGGAGAATTTCCAGAACGGGCAAAGGATACCAGGATAGTCGGTACATCAGCCTGAAGATAATCATGCGGACGACCAACCAATTCTACCGTACCAATGGCTGAGAAGCGAATGCGTTTCAAGTCATTGACATTATTGAGGTAGTTGGCGATGCTCTGACCAACGAAGTCAGATGTCCCTGCCCCCGTCAAAATGACATGGACAAAATCATGTTTCTCCTTGATGTTAGCCACAAAGCGCTCTATGACTTCAAGCTTATCGAGATAGAGCTGGTAGGCCTCGCGCCAGAGTCCAGGCTGTTGGAAAATCTCACCCGCTGTAATATGGGCACCCAACTTTTCAAGTTCTTCTTTTGCTAAACGGAACATAGGTCCTCCTCGTTTCATCTGGTTATAACCAGTTTTTTCTTTTATTATAAGCGATTTTTTCCACAAAGTCAACTTAAAGTAGGTTAATATTTTAATTTTCTCTAACTTTTTTCCTACTCAATTCGGCACTTTTCATGCTATAATACTTCCAGAATACTTTTGGAGGAAAGACACTATGATGAATATGCAACAAATGATGAAACAGGCCCAGAAATTGCAAAAGCAAATGGAGCAAAGCCAGGCTGAACTGGCTGCAGCCCAGTTTACAGGCACTTCTGCACAAGACTTGGTCACCGCAACTTTGACAGGCGACAAGAAATTGGTTGCCATCGACTTCAAGCCTGAAGTTGTTGACGCTGACGACATCGAAACCTTGCAGGATATGACCATTCAGGCGGTTAATGCAGCGCTGGAACAAATTGATGAGGCAACCAAGAAGAAACTCGGTGCCTTCGCAGGGAAATTGCCGTTTTAGAAAGGAACACTCCCATGTCCAACCTAGAACTCCTCCCTCTTACAGAACAAGCACTCCTAACTATTTGGAAAATAGGCTTCTCTGACGAAAAACCCTACTGGAAAGAATTCGCAGCACCCTATTTCGATGACTATCAGGCTTATAAAGACTTCACCAATTTCCAAGAATCACCGCGCTATCCTTGGTTCCAAACAGAAGAAGTTCGAGGCATCTTGGTAGATGGAGAGCCAATCGGAATGGTTAGTTATTATTGGGAAAATCAAGCCACACGCTGGCTAGAAGTTGGTATCGAAATCTATAATGAGAACCAATGGGGAAAAGGATTCGCAACCCTAGCCCTCCAGAAATGGATTCGTCAGATTTTCACAAGCATGCCAGAACTGGAACACATCGGACTGACCACCTGGTCTGGTAATCCTGGCATGATGCGGGTAGCTGAAAAGATTGGCATGCGAAAAGAAGGACAGATTCGCAAGGTTCGCTACTGGCAGGGATACTACTATGACTCTGTCAAATACGGCATTCTCAGAGAAGAATGGCACAACTCCTAGGCTAGTATGAAGCTCTCAAAACTTGCTTTCGATGGGAATTCCTTCCCATTTCACATTAAAAACGTGGGTTCCATCCGAACTCACGTTTTTTACAATCCATATAACAATGACTCGACCTGCAAGAGGAACAAATCTGCATAGCGAGTGGTTGACCGCAGACTGTCTTCAACCCTCTGCAAGCTCTCAAGCTGGTCGGTGATAATCCCATCCACCTGAAGCATAGCCATTCGTGTCATTTCGTCCTCATCATTGGGCGTCCAGACATAGACCGACTTGCCGCGTAACCAAGACTTCATCATGAAATTTTGGTCCAGAGAAGTATATTCCATGGTGTAGCCATCCGCTACTGTCTGAGGATAGATACTGTTAAAGGGCAAAATCAGATAGGTTTTTAGCTGGGGCAGAACCTTCTCGATTTCTACAATGATCTGATAATCTAGCGAATGAAACTGATGCCCCTTGGCCAAGAGGCGTTTTCCATATTTTTTGACAAAATTCTTAGCTAAATCAGGACTATCTTGCTTGGTCTCCTTGATTTCGACCAGGAGTTTCTGACCCAATTGGTCTGCCTTATCCAGATAGGCATCGAAGGACGGAACTGGTGCAGACTGACCGTTTTCCGAGGCGGTCATGGAGGTCAACTCCTGCAAGCTATAATCGTGCGTACCTCCGGTATTTCCCGTCAAGGCCAACAAATTCGTATCATGCATGACGACAAACTGACCGTCTTTGGTCTCCTGAATGTCCATCTCCACAAAATCCGGCCTGAGCTGGGCAGTTAACTCCAGAGATTCAAGGGTATTTTGGACACCATTTTCATCATCCACACCTCGGTGAGAAATGGTCACTGGCAGGCTTTCAAAGGGATAATAAAGGCTGAGAGCCCCGTCCAAACCAAAGAGTAAGGCAGAGCTTACCACAATCAGCAAACGGAGGCGGTGACGCAGGCGCTTTCGTCGGTAGCTTGGTAAATGCTGACCAGTCAAGAGAGTCACAAACTTGGTCATAAACATGGCAATAGCCCCATAGTAGGTCAGCCTGAAGAGGATGAAGCTCAGCAAGGCCAGGGGATAGGCCAGGGAAGGCAGAGTCTTGTCCACCAAAAGCTGGAACAGATAGAGGGTGAGCCCAACACCAAGTATAACCAGACCAGGCAAGGTCATTGTCCACAAGAGGCGGGCGTAGGCTACCAACTGCTGCCACCCCCGGGTTTGATTCCAGGAGTGGGCTACTGATTCCTTGACCCCTCGGTGTTCAAAATAAATCTTAGGTATAGCATACATGAGCCTAGCAGATAACCAAGAAAAGACCAACAAACTTAGAGCAATCACTAAGGCTACAAGATTGTTCTTTTCAAGATAATCCAACACAAATTGAGGAATGACTAGCTTATTAAAATAATAAATATTCAAAATCCTACGCAAAAAGGGCAATAACACCGTTGCATAGCATAGGAGAAAGCTAATTTTAGCGAGACTGGCATGGCCAATAATCCCCACCATATCCCGTCCAACATCCTTAATATAATCTCTCAAATGCTTGACCCGACTGTCCAACAACTGCCTAACCCCAGTAAAGATGAGGGCAATTTCCAGATAGGCAACCAAGATATTTAGAATGACCAGCAGAGCAAAAAGAATAGTAACAAAAAGATTGCTAGATAGGACTTGGAGGATATTTGTTGGAGATAGGTAGGCATGGCCTGTCAGCGACAGAAGAAATTCTGCCAACCAGGAATTGAGCGGAATCCATACAAACTCCATAACAGTAAAGGAGACAAAAAACAAGAGCAGGATTTTATCCAGATTATAATAAACCTTTTGAAATTCACGACGTATTCTATCCATAGACCTAGTGTCCCATAATTCAAGGAATTTTTCAAGCCAAGTTAGGTGAGAAGGCGACAAGATAAAAAGCTGGATACAAAATCTTTTCGAATAAAAGTATAGAGATAAATAACTAGTTGGCGCTGTTCCTGAGATAAATAGATTTGCCTATTGCTAAACAACTGAAATATTTGATCCTTACTCTTTAATAACGAGTCTGGAACACTATAGTATTCCTCATTAAAATCTATAGAGTCTAATGACTGCTCTTTTAATAACTGATTGACAATTTCGATACTGGATTGAAGTGTGCCTTTGTCGATTCCCGTCTGAATACTTAATTCATATAGGTTCATTTGACTAGTAGCAAATAATTCCATGAGGATTGCAAGTGTACGATTATCAATCATAAGTTCCTCCTTAATAACATTGTAAACCCTTTCAAAAATAATTTCTACCCAATTTGAGCCCAATTTACTTCTCTTGAAATCAAATTCAGACTGGGCTCAAGAACGACTAGTAAACATAATGCCAGCTAAATTTGGCAGATAGTAAAGATTAAAAGAGTTTGGAAAACGCCAAACTCTTCTATAATACTAATTCTTATCATATTGATTGATACAGGTCATACGCCTATATCACCCAAACACCTTCTGCAAGACTTCGCCAATGGTGGTCACTCCGATAACGGTGATTTCCTTTGGTACCTTGATTCCTGTCAGGGAATTTTTAGGGGCATAGACCTTGGTAAAGCCTAGTTTGGCGGCTTCGTTAATCCGTTGTTCAATCCGATTGACGCGGCGGATTTCCCCTGTCAGACCGATTTCGCCTATAAAGCACTCTTGTGGGTTGGTTGGCTTGTCCTTGTAGCTGGAGGCAAGGGCAACTGCGACCGCCAGGTCAATAGCTGGCTCATCCAGTTTGACACCGCCTGCTGACTTAAGATAGGCATCTTGGTTTTGGAGGAGCAGGCCTGCCCGTTTTTCCAAAACCGCCATAATCAAGCTGGCACGGTTGAAGTCCAAGCCTGTCGTGGTCCGCTTGGCATTGCCAAACATGGTCGGCGTCACCAGGGCCTGCACTTCTGCAAGGATAGGGCGGGTGCCCTCCATGGTCACGACAATAGCAGAGCCTGTCGCCCCGTCCAGACGCTCTTCCAGAAAGACTTCGCTGGGATTGTGGACTTCGACCAAGCCCTGTGACTGCATTTCAAAAATGCCGATTTCGTTGGTGGAGCCAAAGCGGTTTTTGACCGCCCGCAAGATACGAAAGGTGTGCTGTCTCTCGCCCTCAAAATAGAGAACTGTATCGACCATGTGCTCCAAGGTCCGCGGTCCAGCCAGGGTGCCTTCCTTGGTCATGTGGCCGACGATGAAGGTTGCGATGTTGTTGGTCTTGGCAATCTGCATGAGTTCATTGGTCACTTCACGGACCTGACTGACAGAACCTTGCACACTAGAAATGTCAGGGCTCATAATGGTCTGGATAGAGTCGATAATCAGGAAATCTGGTTTTATCTTCTCAATCTCGGTCCGAATGCTCTGCATATTGGTCTCCGCATAGAGATAGAACTCGCTATCGATGTCGCCCAGACGCTCCGCCCGCAACTTAATCTGCTGGGCAGACTCTTCCCCCGACACATAGAGGACGGTGCCAATGGTCGAAAGCTGGGTCGATACCTGTAAAAGCAGGGTGGATTTCCCGATTCCTGGATCGCCTCCGATCAGGACCAGACTGCCCGGCACCACGCCGCCACCGAGGACGCGGTTGAATTCCTCCATATTGGTCTTGGTGCGAGCGACTTGAATAGACGAAACTTCATTGAGCTTCATAGGTCGGGTCTTCTCACCAGTCAGGCTGACGCGGGCATTTTTGACCTCCGCCACTTCGACTTCTTCAACAAAGCTAGACCAAGAACCACAGTTAGGACAGCGCCCCAGGTACTTGGGTGAATGATATTCACAATTTTGGCAGACAAAGGTTGTTTTTTTCTTAGCGATGATGATTTCCTCCTATTTCCCTGTCGAGCCAAATCCACCCGTCCGAACGCCGTCGGCCTGGTCGCCGTCAGCCAAGAGGAAGGGTGCAAAAACAGCCTGTACGATCCGCTCGCCAGCTTCCACCAACACGGTTTCTTCTGTGATGTTTCGCATCTGGGCAAAGATGTGGCCTTCGTTGGCTGGATTTCCATAGTAGTCGCCGTCGATAACCCCAACCGAGTTAATCAAAACCAGCCCCTTCTTGCGAGGATTGGACGAGCGGTCGTAGAGGTAGAGGACCTCGTTGGCCTGCATATAAGCCTTAACACCAGTCGGCACCAGCTTAATCTCACCTGGCTCCAAGCTGACAGTTTCTGCAGCCTTCAGGTCGTAACCTGCTGCATGAGCGGTCTCACGTTTTGGCAATAAATTTTCATCAGTAAACTGGCTGACCAGTTCGAAACCACGGATTTTCATAAGAACTCCTTACATCATTTTCTTCTTTTTACTCATATTGTTCATTCGCATTTTTCGTCACAAATGCAAAAAGTGTTGTTAAGGGAAAGGCATACTCGTCATCAAAGCGAGCCGCACGTAGCCACAAGTCTTGGTCAACCTTACGAAGATAGACACTGCGAGGGAAGGTGAATTCTTCCAACTGAGGCGACAGCAGGCAAATGGCTCCGTCTGGTGATTTCCCTTGGGAGAGTATAGCATCTTGACTGACTTCCTGTTCCAACAAGGCCAACCGAAGATAAACTCCCAGATGAGCTGGTGGTAATTGAAAACCCATCTCCACGGCTCTCTCCTCTATCTGAGGAGCAGTTGCTTCCCTATCAAATCCCATGTCAGCTAGGCTGACAATCTCAACCAAGCACTCTTGCTGCTCCTCCACCACTTGATATGTCGAGTGAGCTAGGTAGGTCTTGAAATAGTCATTCACTAAAACACCCTTGTCATCTAAGTAGGCATGGATTTCTTCTTTTTTCAGGGGAAATAATTCAACTCGAACGCTCAGTCTTTTCATAGGTCTATTATACACTAATTCATCAAAGCCTGCGATTTTCAACAAAAAACACCTGACAAACAGGTGCTACTACTATAAACTAGCTCAAGCAATTCAATCCTTTTCCGAGCCAAAAATCTCCCAATACTCCTCGACTTCTTTCTCCAAATGTTCAACCAGCTCCAGCAAGTCTGCAGCTCGGAGAATGGCAAGCCCCTTGTCCACCATCCCTCTATCCTGCTGAAAGATACCCATACGGACATTAGCCATGCCTACATAATCAATCCGCATACTTTCCTGAGCCATGGCATAAACTCTCTCCATTACTGAAACACAAAGTTGATACTCCCCATTTTTCAGTAAAACGGTTGATAGGTTGTAGAGAAAAGCAAACTGGCTAACCTGTACATCTCTGAAGTCCTTATACTTGTCCAAGGAAAGCAAGATTTTATCTACAAAGCCTTTCAAATGAGATACAGGAATAATCGGAAGCACCAACCCCAACTTACGAAAGTCAGCTAAATACCAAGTGTCTGACTTCTCCAATTCCTTCCAGAGTGCTTGACCCAACTGTCTGGTTCGCTCCCCATCTCCTGTTTGATAGATAGAGAGAGCTAACTGTATCTGTTGTTCTATCCGCTGAACCCGTATATCTTCTTGCTTCTTCAAATACTGATTTACTTGGTACAAAAAATCTTGACAGTTTGATTCAGAAAAAAATTGTCCTCTCAGATTTTCAAAGCGATGGATGATAGTAGAACGTTCCGAAGGCTGATAGGCATGGCAGATATAGTCAAACTCTGCAAAGGTCATATCCAACTGACGAAGAATATGGGAAAAGTGAGCAATGGTCGGGTATTCTTTGTTGTTTTCAATTTTTGATAGGGTTGTCCGTGACAGGGCATCTCCACAAACTTCCTGCTGGCTAAGCCCTTTGGACTTACGAATTTCTTTTAAGACTGTCCCAAAATCCCATTTCATACAAGACCTCCAAAAATATATGTGAGAAATGTTTACGTTTTCATCAATCGCATTTATTATATGATACCATAATAGTAAAGAAAAACAAAAATAATAATAGGAGGTACTCTTATGAAAACTTGGAAAAATTATCTTTTGCTTTTAACTTACTCAGCCATCCTACTAGCCCCTCAACTTTTAGGGGATGGATGGGTTATCATTTGGCCAGTTATCAATAAATAAGCTATTACCATCTCACCACTCTGGAAAGGAGGAAAATGACTGGAAACCATATGTTGGGTGGAGGGGATGGGAAAGCTAATCTTAAAAATAAAAATACACTTAGAAAGGAAAATTATCATGAAAAAGTTTGCTAAATTGGGTTTTGCCTTGGGAATTGCTTGTAGTTTAATGGTATCCACAGTCGCCTTTGCAGATTTTGTCGATGGTGGTGAATGGCATTATGGAGTTGGATGGACAGGAACCTACGGGTATTCCAACTACCATCATCCAACGCGTTCTCATACCGCTACTGTTAAAAATGGGCAACATGAAAACCGTCAACGCCAAGGCGCAGGTATTTGGGCAAAAGCATCTATTACTAAAATCCCACCAACTGGCATGGAATATTTCTATGGTTTTTGATATGCACTGAAATTAGTTTTCCACAGACCATGAAATTAAGAGAAAAACGATTACCATATTCAAAAATGTTTGATAGTAGGGTAATCGGGAACAACTATTGCTCCTCAATTGATGAATGACTGATAGTCAATTTCAAAGAGATAATTATTTTCCAACCAGCTCTATTGGTGTGCTGGTTGGAAAACGTTTATAAGGAGGTGTTCAGATGAAAAGGCTAAACCATTTCTGTATGATTCTACTTCTGTGTTGTGTCAGTTTTATCGTTGTAAATCTACACTATACTAAGGAAATCAATCGCATACGTGAATTAGGAACGACTGACTATTCATTTCAATTTTATTTACGCGATAGTGCCGTTCCTTCACAGGATTTACTGCATTTTTTTGAAAAAATTGCTGATAAATACGACGTTTCAATTGTCAAAACAGATAGCAACACCGAGGTAATAAAAGCAGGTGTTTTTTCTCATGAGACATTTCCTTATAAAGATTTTGGAATCCAGCAACTTACTTTTAATGAAGACGGAAGTGGATCTTATACAAATATACAATCTTCCGACAAACTAGGGCATATCCCAACATTTTTGCAGGCCAAGACGATACGGCTCATCACTTTAAAAAACTATTTTCAAGATACATCCCATACACTAAATGGTCAGTATACCGTCACATCAACAAAATCAATAAACGATACTGAAATAGTACAGGAATTAAGTCATTTTTTCAATATTGATTCTTCTACACTATTGACTCCAACCTTTGAAACAGCAGTAGAATTAATAAACAGAGACCTGCTACTAGTAGCACTCATCTGCTGTATCGCATTTTTACTCCTTTCATTAACTTCTGTTTACCAACCAATTTTAGATATCAAACATATCGGCGTTGAAAAAATACTTGGATACACTAACTTAGAGATTTTCTATCGCTATGTAAAACAAAATATACTAATTATGGGAATCGGTAGCATCATTCTAAATAGTTTACCGTTTTTGTTTTTTGACTACATACCTCAAGGTTTTACAGCTATGATGCTGTTAGCGCATTTTATCCTCCTTCAAGTCTATCTACTCATCAACATTTTAGTCATCACAATTATCCAACGCATCAATGCCGCATCTATCATAAAAGGATTTGTTTCCTTCAAAACAGGGTTCTATATCAATAATTTCTTCAAATGCTGTCTCACACTTCTTATCACTATATTGATGATTGGTGTCGGAAACAGCATTTATGAGGAACACCAAGAATTGAACTATCAAGAACAATGGGAAAAACAGGGAGATTTCCTAACACTCGAAACCGTAAAATCAGGAAATCAACTCTGGCAAGATAGCCTGTCTGGTTCTGACAAAGCTCATCAATATTATTACTCCTTATATAAGAATTTGACAGAAAATCTTCCAACCTATTATATTCGTTCTAGTATCATAAACCCTAGTAATTTCTCACATCTCAAAGAATTTGAACATTCAACATTGGCTAATGACATCCCTGTTCTATATGCCAACAAATCCTATCTCGAGAGCATAGGATTTCCGATTCCACATACAAGTAAACAGATGACTATTTTCTTTCCAGCATCAATGAAAAAGAATGAAGAGTCTGACGAAAATCTAGCAAAATTGATTGGTTTGCTGTTACTGAAATATGAAGAACAAGTGACAAAAACAGTCGGCGAGGTAGATGTTGAATACATTTATTATGACGACGACTGGACATTCTTCCCATACAACGAAACCTTATCCAACAATTTTACTAATCCAATGATTAGTTTAGTCAATGACAACGACATGTCGTGGGAGGATAGAGCGCATCTATCCAATACTGGACTAAGTAGCCCAATTAAAATTGCAAACACCCCTCAACATCAACAAAAAATTGAACAAATTCTTCAGAAATTACCTGATGATAGCTATTTCAAGTTCTCATCAATAAAATCTATTCAGCAAGGGCGTGTAGATAGTTTCCGAGACGCTAGTCGTAACTTCGTCACCCTGTTTGCGATTATCTGCTTACTGAGCATTGTTGTTTCCTATTTTATTGTAAAAAGTATGTTTCTTTGGAGAAAATCTCATATCATCACTATGAAATTTTTAGGATGGTCACTTTTTGACCGCTACAAACCTATTCTAATCGGACTAACTCTACTATATTTGCTACCTCTTCCAGTTATTTTGGTAGCTGGTAAGTCACTATTTCCTCTTGCACTTTTTTTACTATTTGCCATTGCTGATGGAGGTATTTTCCTATTTACATCACTGCGCATGGAGCAAAAAAATCTTGTACAATACTTGAAAGGAGAGAACTTATGATTCATTTAGAACATATCTTTAAAAAGATTGGTCAAAAACATATCCTACATGATTTTTCCCTCAACATTGAACAAGGTGAACTAGTCGCAATTGTTGGAAAAAGTGGTAGCGGAAAAACAACATTACTAAACATCATTGGCTTGCTTGACGGTGAATACGAAGGAAATTACCTCCTATTTGGTCATTCAAACGTACCTGTAAACACTAGGGTATCTCAAAAAATAATTCGGGAACAAATTTCCTATCTATTCCAAAATTTTGCTCTAATTGAGAACGAAAGCGTCGAGTATAATCTCCTAATGGCATTAAAATATACCAGATTATCAAAAAAGGAAAAGGAAGAGTCTATAAAAAATATACTAGAAAAAATCGGACTAGCAAACACGCTAAAACAAAAAATTTCAGAGCTGTCTGGAGGAGAACAGCAACGAATCGCTATCGCTCGTGCTCTACTCAAGCCAAGCAATCTTATCTTAGCAGATGAGCCAACGGGATCATTAGATCAGGAAAATAGGGACTTAATCCTGCAATTTCTCATAGAAATGAATGCTAGTGGAAAAACAGTGATTATCGTCACACACGATCCATATATTGCCGATAAGTGTCAGCGGATTATTCATTTATGATTTAGATAATTTCTACACACTTGGCAAATGGGCTTTCACTATCAAAATCAATGTTCTTGAATGAATACCAATTTTACCTGACACAAGGCTTGCAAGAAATAAATACGCACATTACTCATTCCTCCCTCTTTCATAAAACATAGCTAGGAGGTGCAACCATGACTGCTGCATTCATCATTTTTTTAATCATAAAACTATTAGCACTCATTCTATTCCTTGCTTGTTTATTTCTAGGTTATAAACTAGTTAAAACATTAAATAAAAAGCAAGTATCTCCTGCAAAAAAATGGGGAATCATTGGTCTCTATAGCCTATTTTTGCTTTTCGTAGCCTATCTTGCAACATTTGTTGTCGTACTGGGAATCAATACTTAGGCTTCGAATTTTGTGATATATATGTAAGGAGAGATAATAAGAGATATCAAAATGAACAAAACTTTATTAGGGCAAATTGAGACTATCCTTAACACACAGCTCTTATCGGTCCAAGAGCTTGCGATATTACAACATGCACAAACTGCCCTTCAACATGACGAATACCTTTTAAAGGTCATCGCTTACTTAAAACAAGAACTTTCGCCTCTTGCAATAAGCAACTCATTGACTCCAGAAGTTTCAGAGTTATTCCTTGAAATAAACAGACAGCACCCAGCAACACGAGCTGCGGCCATTTGGAATTTTCTTGTTCCAAAAACTAAATAAATGGGAATGGACATAACCAACATAAACATCTTGATTATCTACTAATCTCACGGATAAATCCAACCCCTTTCTTAGGAGGTGCTCACCATGGTTTACTTGAAAATAATCATTCTCTGGATTTCTCTAGCCCTTGCATTGTACGGGGACAAGTTCATTCAGAAAGATTTCCCAATTTGGCAAGGGATTTTCCTACTTATTGCTCTGGCAAGTTCACTTTCTTTTCTATTTTAATCCCACATAGAGCATTGGGGAAAGGAGAACAATTATGAAACGAACCAATCTCTTTCAAAAAAAATCAATCGTTTTCACTCTAATCGGCCTCCACTCAGTTGTTTTCCTACTTAGTGGACTTCGCTCTTGGATGTTCCACCAACCCTTCAAATGGTGGATTACCCTAGGGATTAGTGTCGGTTTTTCAGTTGCTTATCTCTTAGTAACAAAAAATGACACCTAGTCATACAAAAAAATCACTAATAAACTACATCAGATGAACATGAAAACATTCCAAAAAAATCCATCTTACAAGACTGAATGCATCAAGTTATCTATCTTAAACTTGAAGTCTTGTAGAACACATACTTAAAAACCAGTCAATCACAGATATAGATTGACTGGTTTTTGCTATTCACATTCTTATATTCAATGAAAATCAAAATCGGACTATGCGACACATATACAATTCTGTTCCTCTAACCTTTCATGGGAACAAACTGAAATCCACCACTGAAGTCATTTAGTCAACAAGGTCTGTCTGTGGTTTTCGAAGTGGATTATTCAAACACAAACTGATTGTGATAGAGTTCGGCGTAGAAGCCGTTAAGTTTAAGAAGTTGGCTATGGTTGCCCTGCTCGATGACTTTTCCGTCTTTGAGGACGATGATTTCATCCGCATTGAGAATGGTTTTGAGGCGGTGGGCAATGACGAAGCTGGTCCGTCCTGCGATAATAGCCTCCATAGCCTTTTGGATTTTGGCTTCCGTTACGGTATCAACGTTTGACGTTGCTTCGTCCAAAATCAAGACTTGTGGATCTGTCAAAAGCGTACGGGCAATGGAAATCAGCTGTTTCTGACCTGTCGAGAAGACATTCTCATCATCGGTCACAAAGGTTTCATAGCCCTCTGGCAAGCTCATGATAAAGTCGTGGATATGGGTGGCACGAGCTGCGGTTTCCACCATTTCCTGCGAAATAGTCTCATCGCCAAAGCGGATATTGTCCGCAATGGTACCAGAGAAGAGGACAGATTCCTGCAAGACGATACCAACCTTGTCACGCAGACTATCCAAGTCGTATTCACGGATATCACGACCGTCAAATGCCACGCTACCCCCATTGACATCGTAGAAACGGTTGATCAGGTTCATAATGGTAGTCTTACCAGATCCCGTCGGGCCAACGACCGCCACCATTTTACCCTTAGGTGCCGAGATAGACACCTTGTCCAAGACCTTCTGACCAGGTAGGTAGCCAAAGTCGATGTGCTTGATTTCCACGCCTTCTTTGAGTACGGTGAAATGCGGTGCATTTTCAGGGCGAACTTCTTCAGGTTCGTCAAACATTTCCTGAATACGATGAGCACCCGTGAAGGCCAGTTGCAACTCTGCCCAGCTGGCCGCAATCTGCATGATTGGCTGGTAGTATTGTTGCGAATACTGAACAAAAATCACCACCAAACCAAGAGCTGCTGCTGTTTCCAAGGAAGAATCATTGAGTACAATGCTGGAGCCTGCAAAGATAACGATGGCCGTATTGACCAGGCTCATCCCGTTCATGAAGGGGAAAAGCACCCCGCTGAAGAGACGCCCTTTGAAGGTCGTCCGACGCACTTCTTCATTGAGCTCCATAAAGCCATCGATCGTTTCTTCCTGCACCCCTTGGACGATAATGGCCTTCTGACCAGAAATTTTCTCGTCCATATAGGCATTGAGCTTAGAAACGGCTGCCTGCTGCAAGTCCGTGTATTTACGAGACAGACGGATAATAATCACCAAAGCAAGTAGGGCAATCGGTGTTGATGCAACGGTCACCCAGGCCAGACGGACATCCTGACGGAACATCATCCAGACCATACCGATATAGAGGGCAATATTGGTCACAACCTGGGTCAGCGACTGGTTAAAGGCATTTTGAATATTGTCCAAATCCGATGTAAAGCGTGACAGAATATCTCCATCCTTATGCTTATCGAAAAAGGCAACCGTCAAACGCTCCAGCTTACCGAAAAGTCCCTTACGCATACGGTTGGTCGAATGCGCCACAATCCGAGTGAACAAGAGCGTGTAAATCAAGGTCGACACAACTGTCACCACATAGGCCATGAGAAGGTTGAGCATAACCCCGTTAAAATCAGCTATGTCCGGCTTAAAACCAGTCTGTCCCATTTGCTTCGCCGCAAAATAAGCCTGACCAATTTTTCCCAATTCTGTAATGGCATTCCCCAGTAAAACCGGTGTCTTCACCTGCAAATAAGTCGCCGCAACAATAGCCACAAAAATCATAGCAAAGGACAGTTTATAACGTTTAAAATAAAACCAAAAGAAACGTAAAGTCTTCATTTATTCTTCTCTCCCTTTCTGCGTTTCGTAGATTTCACGGTAGACATCGTTCGTAGCTACCAGCTCGGCGTGGGTACCTTGGCCGATCAGATGACCTTCATCAAGTACCAAAATCTTATCAGCTTTGACAACAGAAGAAATCTTCTGGGCAACGATAACCGTCGTTGTCCCCTTCAAATCATGATTGAGGGCCTCTTGTACCAATTTCTCAGACTTGGCATCAAGGGCTGAGGTCGAATCATCTAGTACCAAGACTTTTGGCTCAGAAATCACACCACGGGCAATAGACATCCGTTGCTTCTGACCACCGGAGAAGTTATTTCCCCGCTCCTCGACCTGGCTTTCATAGTTATCATCCAAACGGTCGATAAATTCCTTGGCCTGGGCAATACCTGCGGCCCGCTCCAAGCGTGTCAAGTCCGCCCCAGGCGCGCCCTGACGCAGGTTGTCTGCAATAGTACCCGAGAAGAGAATGGCCTTCTGCAAGACGATAGAAACCGTGTTACGAAGAGTATTTTGATTGACTTCTTTCAAGTCACGACCCCCGATAGAGACCGTCCCCTCCTGCGGGTCAAAGAGACGCGGAATGAGTTGGGCAAGCGTTGATTTACCAGCGCCCGTCGCTCCAACCACACCGACCATTTGGCCTGGCTCAATCTCAAAGGAAATATTTTTCAGAGTCGGCTCCGTGTCATGCGGATAGGTAAAGCTGACATTATCAAAGACAATCCGGCCTTCGAGTACTTCATCTGCCACATCTTTAAAGGTCATAGCAGGCTCGGTATCCAAGACCTCGCTGATCCGTTTGATGGAAATAGCTGCGCGAGATGCCTGCATGCCCATGAAAGAGGCCATGATAATAGCAAACATAATCTGCATAAGGTAGCTCATGAAGGAAGTAAAGCCACCAATCGCCTCAAAATTCGTATCCACCATCCCAGATACCAGGTAGAGGGACAAGAAAATAGCCATGAAAGAAATAAACATCATCAAGGGTTGCAGGATTGAAAAACCATAACCGATAAAGAGGTTGAGGTCCAAGAGTTCATTAGACACAGACTTGAACTTATCGTATTGATTTTTTTCCTGTACAAAGGACTTGACCACACGGATACCGCGCAGATTTTCCTTGGCAATGCCGTTCATGCGGTCCATCAGAGTCTGGAATTTCCCAAATCGTGGACCCATAACCCCCATGACCACAGCCATAATCGCCATGATCAAAATAACCATCAGAACGATGACCCACCACAATTCAGGCAAGGTCCGAACCGCCATGATGAAAGCCCCGACAAACAACATAGGAACCCGCATGAGGATGGTAAAGAGCATCATAACCAGGTTTTGAATCTGAGTGACATCATTGGTCATCCGAACGACCAAATTCCCCGCATTAAACTCTTCCACATTTGCATAAGAAAAACTTTGGATTTTTCTAAAAGTTTTTTCGCGGATATCCGCCGAAACCCCCTGGGAAATCTTCGCTGCCACGATAGTATTGGCTAAACCAGCCAAAAGTCCAATCCCAGCAATAACCAGCAAGAGTTTACCGACTTCAACAATCTCTGTCTTGTCGTTGGTCAAGACAGCTGTCAAGACATCCTTCAAGTAGCTCGGCTGTAGCAGAGCAGTTGTCACGACCGTTGCAGTTAATAAAACCGAGGCCAAGGCATACCACTTATAACGCAGTATCGCTTCTTTAAACATTGTGCTTCTCCTTATATTCCTTAATATTTTCAGATAATTGATGGGCCCACTGCTCCACCAATTGAAAATCTTCTTTTGTAATCTTATTAAACAATGATTGGTGCAGCTCCTGATGGAAGTCATCTAGGCGACTAACTTTTTCCTGCCCATTCGCCGTCAGGATAATCTGCTTGTAGCGCTTATCCTGCTTGGATGGAATGACTTGAATAAAATCATTTTTCTCCATTCGTTTGACCAGATTACTAGCAACTGATTTAGAAATTTTCATTTCTTTTTCAATGTCCTTAACAAAGACTTCCTTGTCAGAACACTTAGCTAGATAAAGCAAGGCCCATCCCTGAGGACCAGCGAGATGCTCTACACCATGTTCCTTGGAAATCTTGTCACCAATCTGTTCCACCTGATTGAGTAGGGAACGAAATTCTGCTAAAAAATCTCCCATCGAAACTCCTTTCATTGTTAGTTAATGACCATGAGAATCATTATAGTTTTCTAGAGAACTATTGTCAAGCAAAATGAAACATTTTCTTTGTTTTCATAGATTTTTTCATTTTGTAAAAACCGACCTGTCCTTTTCCTGCAAGCCGCCTTTTTCGCTCTGCTATTTTCAAAAAAATTTTATATATGATATAATGGTAAAAACATGAATTCAGAGGAAGCATTATGGAAAAGCAAACCATTGCTATCTTGGGACCTGGCTCATGGGGAACAGCCCTAGCTCAGGTGCTCAATGATAACGGGCATAGTGTCCGTATCTGGGGAAATATCCCGGAGCAGATTGATGAAATCAATGAAAAACATACTAACACGCGCTATTTCAAGGACATTGTTCTAGACGAGAAGATTGTTGCCTACAAGGATTTGGCTGAAACGCTAGATGGGGTCGACGCTGTGCTCTTTGTCGTACCGACCAAGGTAACCCGTCTGGTAGCCAAGCAGGTTGCCGAGACCCTCAAGCACAAGGTTGTGGTCATGCACGCATCTAAGGGCCTTGAGCCAGAAACTCATAAACGTTTGTCAGAAGTCTTGGAAGAAGAAATTCCTGCTGACTTGCGTTCAGAAGTCGTTGTTGTCTCCGGTCCTAGCCACGCTGAAGAAACCATCGTCCGCGACTTGACCTTGATTTCTGCCGCATCTAAAGATTTGGAAACTGCAACCTATGTCCAAAATCTCTTCAGCAATCGCTACTTCCGTCTCTATACTAACAACGACGTAATCGGTGTAGAAACAGCTGGCGCTCTTAAAAATATTATCGCAGTCGGAGCCGGGGCCTTGCATGGTCTGGGCTATGGTGACAATGCCAAGGCTGCTATCATCGCTCGTGGCTTGACAGAAATCACTCGCCTCGGTGTCGCCATGGGTGCCAATCCCTTGACATACAGTGGACTGTCTGGCGTCGGTGATTTGATTGTCACCGGTACATCAGTTCATTCCCGCAACTGGCGGGCTGGAGACCTGCTTGGTAAGGGCGAGAAACTGGAAGACATCGAAGCCAATATGGGCATGGTCATCGAAGGAATTTCCACGACCAAGGCTGCCTACGAATTGGCCAAAGAACTCGGGGTCTACATGCCAATTACCCAAGCCATTTACAAGGTCATCTACCAGGGTGCCCAAATCAAAGATGCCATCCAAGAAATCATGTCCGGCGAATTCCGTCATGAAAATGAATGGCACTAATAAAATTGTTAATCATCAATAAATACAAAGGAAAAATGTATGAAAAAAGTTAGAAAAGCCGTCATCCCTGCTGCTGGTTTAGGAACACGTTTCTTGCCTGCAACAAAGGCTCTCGCTAAAGAAATGTTGCCAATCGTAGACAAGCCGACCATCCAATTTATCGTTGAAGAAGCCCTTGCATCTGGCATTGAAGACATTTTGGTGGTTACTGGTAAATCAAAACGTTCTATTGAGGACCACTTCGATTCAAACTTTGAATTGGAATACAACTTAAAAGAAAAAGGTAAGAATGAATTGCTCAAACTGGTCGATGAAACAACTGGTATCCGCCTGCATTTCATTCGTCAGAGTCATCCGCGTGGCTTGGGCGATGCGGTCTTGCAAGCCAAGGCCTTTGTCGGCAATGAGCCTTTCGTTGTCATGTTGGGTGACGACCTCATGGATATTACCAATAAAAAAGCTGTCCCATTGACCAAACAATTGATGAACGATTTTGAAAAAACACATGCTTCAACCATTGCTGTTATGCCGGTTCCCCACGAAGAGGTATCAGCCTACGGTGTCATTGCACCTCATGGCGAAGGTGTCAATGGCCTTTACAGTGTCGATACATTTGTGGAAAAACCAAAACCTGAAGATGCTCCATCTGACTTGGCCATTATCGGTCGCTATCTTCTCACACCGGAAATTTTTGAAATTCTTGAAAATCAAAAACCAGGTTCCGGCAACGAAATCCAATTGACCGATGCCATTGATACCCTCAACAAAACCCAACGCGTGTTCGCTCGTGAATTCAAGGGCGCTCGTTATGATGTCGGTGATAAGTTTGGTTTCATGAAAACTTCCATTGACTACGCCCTACAACACCCACAGGTCAGAGACGATTTGAAACAATATTTGATTAACCTTGGTAAATCATTAGAGAAAACAAAGAAAAACTAGCAAATCGCTAGTTTTTTTCTTATACCAGATAAAAGATGCCCAACAAGAGAATGAATATAGCTAAATAACTAATAAAACTGTAAAAGATTTGCTTACCAGAAAACAGATTTTTTTCCACAAGCGGTGGAAGAAAAATGACGACTAGGGCACCGCCGACCGCGCCACCGATATGACCTGCCATAGAGATAGAAGGTGTAAAAAGCCCGAGCAACAAGTTCATCCCCAAAAGCATCATGTAGCGTTGCCCAAGAACCTGTAAATAGCGACTGCGACTAAATTTTCTCAGGAGGGCCATAGCCGCAAAGAGGCCAAATAAGGAGGTCGACGCTCCCGCTCCGACCACTCCCGGAGTGAAAAAGAGAACAAAAAGATTGCCCATCATTCCCGACAACAGATACAGCAAAAAGAAGCGGCGCGGACCAAACAGTCCTTCCAGCTGGTAACCCAGCCCAATCAAGGTGATACTGTTAAACAAAAAATGTTCCCAGCCGATATGAACAAAAATCGGTGAAATCAGGCGCCACAGCTGACTAGGATCCTGGCGTACCGCCTCTCCATACATACCGCCAAATTCAAAAATCGTATAGGCCGCGGTCGTCTGCCCAAAACGCAAGATTTGGATGAGCAAGAATACAGCCGTCGTCACAGCCAACAAGCCATTGGTCACAGGGTACCGTCTATCAAACATATGTCTCAACAATCACTAACTCCTTTACTGCTTGGTCAAATATCTCCGGCTCAATAGCCAGTAGCTGAAAATCTGCCAAAGTCGACACCGTCTGCCCGTGAAAATCAGCTAGGTAGCGATCATAAAATCCACCGCCATAGCCAATCCGAAAACCGGCCTTATTCCAAGCCAAACCGGGCACATGAATTAAGTTAATCACAGACTTATCCACAGGTTGTGAATAAGTTCCCGGTTCCCAGACACCAAAAGCCGACTTGACCAAATCATTTGGATTATATTCTACAAAATCCATCCGCCCTTGTGAATAGGTCTTAGGGATGAAAATCTGCTTACCATCCGCTTGCGCCTGCTCAATCAGATAACACGTATTCCACTCATATGGCATGGAAAGATAGGTGGCAAGAGAGGTTGCAGACTTGTAAGCCTCTGTCTCTACCAACAAATCAGTCATGGTCTGACTGCTCTTCTCCCGCTGACTCGAGGACAAGAACTTCAATTGAGCCAACATTTCCTTACGAATGATTTTTTTATCCAAAGAATATTCTCCTTTTCAGAAAAAAGGCTGGAAAACCAACCTTAGTTCACTTTCATTTTCAAAAATCCACTCAACTTATCCACAGCCAAGGGAAGAGCAGCCTCATTGGGGTTGAGACGGGGATTGTGGAGGGGATAAGGCGTATCCACTCCTAACCAGAACATGACCCCCGGTACCTTGTTGAGCAGATAACCAAAGTCCTCACCCGTCATGGCAGGTGGGCAGTCAATCATCTCAACTCCCTCCACACCATCAAAGTAAGTCATGAATTCATCTGCTAGTTTCGGATTGTTTTCCACAGGCAGATAGCCGCTTGGGTTGAGTACGATGTCTAGCTCTACACCAAAAGATTTGGCAATGCCTTCAGCCACCTCACGGACACGTTTTTGCACTAAAAGGCTCATGTCTTGCGTTAAGGCCCGAATGGTGCCGTGCAAAAAGGCCGTTTCGGCGATGACGTTATTGGTCGTGCCCGCCTGCATGTGCCCAAAGGTTACCACTGCCCCCTCTATCGGGTCCACATTGCGGCTAACCACCGACTGGACTTGGGTCACAAAGTAGCTAGCCGCCACAAGGGCGTCATTTGCGGTATGGGGAAATGCTGCGTGGCCACCTTTTCCAGTAAACCGTATCTTGACTTCACAAGTGCCCGCAAAAAGGGTCGCACGGTTGGTGGCCATTTGACCAACTTTGAGGTCTGGTCGGACATGGAGCCCATAAAATTCATCTGGCAACCACTCACCAAAGGCACCTGCCTCATACATGAGCATGCCGCCAGCCAGATTTTCCTCTGCAGGCTGAAAGAGGAAGAGCAGATTATGCTTGGGTTGCTGTTCTGCCATTTTCTCCAAAAGCCCCAAGGCAATGGTCATGTGAAAATCATGTCCACAGGCATGCATACGGTCAGGATGGAGAGATTTGAAATCCAGCCCCGTTTCCTCAACGATAGGCAAGCCGTCAATATCCGTCCGCCAACCGATGTTTTTTTCCGGCGCAGAACCTGTCAGATGGACCAAAATACCCGTTTTCCAGGTCCGAACTTGAGCAAAAGCACAATTTTCCAGTAGCTGACCAATGACGTCCATCAAATAGGCATGGGTCTTGAACTCTTCCATCCCAATTTCAGGAATTTGGTGGAGGGCACGCCTAGTCGCAATTAAATCGAGCATGAACTACCTCTTAGAGTGTACGGAGAGCCTCTTCCAAGGCTGTTTTTTGTTGGGTTTGAGCGTCGATTTCTTTGATAATGCGGGCTGGAACACCTGCTACTACCACATTTTCAGGCACGTCTTGAGTCACAATGGCACCTGCCGCAACGACAGAACCGCTACCGATTTGCACGCCTTCGATGACAACGGCATTAGCACCGACCAAGACATTATCGCCGACGCGAACTGGGTCTGCTGATGCTGGCTCAATCACTCCTGCAAGCACTGCACCTGCACCGATATGGCTATTTTTACCGACCGTTGCACGACCACCAAGAACGGCACCCATGTCAATCATAGTCCCTGCACCGATTTCCGCACCGATGTTGATAACGGCACCCATCATGATGACCGCATTATCACCGATAGCGACTTGGTCACGGATAATGGCCCCCGGCTCGATACGAGCGTTGATAGCGCGCTTGTCAAGCAATGGCACAGCTGAGTTGCGAGCGTCATTTTCCACCACATAATCCACATTTTCCGTCAAGCCAGCCAAAAGCGGCTCCACATCCTTCCAGTCACCAAAGAGGACATTGCCCAGCTTGATGACAGTTGCCGGAACTTCTGCCACCAACTGACCTTCAAAGGTCACTTTCACAGCCGTTTTCTTCTCAGCATTGGCGATAAATTGGATGATCTCTTGAGCGTTCATTTTTGTTGCAGTCATAGTATTTCCTATCTAAAGATTATTTTTTACTATTATACCAAAAATTTTCAGAAAATTCGGGGAATATGGTTTGTAATATAGAACAAAACTTTGTAAAAGAAATTTCAACAGCGGCAAACATTAAAAACGAGAAGATTAAGCTGGTCCTCTCAAGAATATAGCTTTTCGAGCTCTATAAGACTGTAGTTGGTAAATCCCTGTGGAGATTATGGAGCCTTTTTAGTGTAGAAAAAAAAGTCCCATATGACCTATAATGAAAAGCGACTAAACCATCATTAGAAAGGAATCATATGGAATAGATAAACAGTCACTTCCCTGACTGTTTATCCCCGAGCCAAGAAAGAATAAAGCGGGGATAGTATCACAAATTTTCTCGGAATAAAAGACAAAATTTCTGCCTTGGCAAATTTCAATTCCGAGTTAGCCACCTATAAGAAATTCTCTCGGTGACTTGTAGCCCAAACATTTTTTGGGATAG
>NZ_JBIMJQ010000020.1:0-39638 GCF_043674215.1 Streptococcus sp. A22 | reverse complement strand
TGGGACTTTTTTTCTACACTCAAAAAGGCTCCATAATCTCTACAGTGGATTTACCCACTACAGAAATTATAGAGCCGAAAAGGCTGAGATGGGAAAACAGATGAGAAAATAGATACAGAAGATAACTCCGTAAATCCACAAGGAGACGCTGGGAGAGCTAGTTCTGTAAAAGTCAATAATCTGTTGCCCAATTTTATTGATTTCGACGACACCGATTAGGATGACAAGAGAGCTGGTCTTAATCATCCGAGTAATCAGATTGATGGCCTGTGGTAAGAGGCGGCGGATAACCTGAGGGACAATCACATAGCGATAAAGTGTACCCTTGCTCAAACCTAGTGCCAGACCGCTGTCGAATTGGTGTTTGGGTAGGGAAGTGATGGCTCCGCGGACCAAGTCTCCCATTTCAGCGGTTCCCCATAGAGAAAATACAATGATGGCAGCCAATTCACCCGACATATTGATATTAAATCCTCTGGCTAATCCAAAATAGAAGAGGAAGAGGAAAACCAGTTGAGGAATGATACGGATGGTTTCCAAATAGGCTCTGGAAATCCAAAAAATGAATTTATTTTTCGATGTCATGATGATACCGAAGGCTAGACCTGCTACCATTGAGATGCCGACGGAAAGGAAGGAAATCCACAAGGTGACCCAGAGACCACCTAGCAGTCGTTGCAAGTTATTTCCCTGCAATAAGACCTCAATGCCCATATCCTGCATGGCGAACCCTCCTTTCTAGGAAATAAAAGAGAAGAGAGAGAGGCAACAAGACAATCAAGTAGGAAATGACGAGGAGAAACAGTGCTTCATCCGTTTCATATTCCAAGCCGATTAAGTCTTGGGCGACGTACATTAAATCCGCCAGAGCGATAATGGAAAATACAGATGTTTCCTTAATCAAGAAAATCACATTGGCGCTGAAGGATGGCAGAGCAATCGCGATAGATTGGGGCAATAAAATATAGCGGAAAATCTGCCAAGAGGTCAGCCCCAAACTAGCTCCAATCTCGATTTGACTTTTTTTAATGGCCTCAAATCCACTGCGGAAAGATTCAGACATATAGGACCCTCCCAGAAAAATCAGACCAGCTATGGCGCAAACTTCCGCATCTAGGACAATTCCCAACCGAGGCAGGCCGTAGTAGAGGAAGAAGAGCTGGATGACCAGAGGAGTGTTGCGAGAAAGCTCGATATAGGCGGTAGCTAGTTGATGGAGGATGGGAATCCGGTAATAGCGGATGATGCTGATGAGGAACCCCAAGCCAAAGGCACCGACAATGCCCCAAAAAGCCAAGCGAACGGTCAGTAAGAAAGCTTCTTGGTATAAGGGGATGGATTGTTGAATAAAGGTCCAATCCAGATAAATCACCTCCCTTTCTTTGTTTGTTAAAATGGTAACATAGAAAAATGACTTTGCCTATTATATTTTTCTTATCAAGCTATAGCTAAAATTTATAGAGAACTTATTTTTTTCCTCTACAGTCCGCTAGCTCTAAGTCGCAAGCGACAAGAGCTAGGTATCATATAATCTCCGGAAAATGCCAGACTTAGTCTGGTCTTTTCTTTTGTGCTATAATAATCTCATGACAAGAATTTTAGATATGGAACAAATGCAGGATGAGGAGTACGTTGAGCGCACCCTGCGTCCGCAGATATTAAATGAATACATCGGTCAGGACAAGGTCAAGGACCAGCTGAAAATTTTTATCGAGGCGGCCAAGCTCCGTGATGAGGCTCTGGACCACACCCTGCTTTTCGGTCCTCCGGGTTTGGGTAAGACCACTATGGCTTTTGTGATTGCCAATGAACTGGGCGTTAATATCAAGCAGACCAGTGGTCCTGTTATTGAAAAAGCAGGTGACTTGGTGGCCCTTCTCAACGACCTAGAGCCAGGCGACGTTCTCTTTATCGATGAAATCCACCGGATGCCCATGGCGGTCGAGGAGATTCTTTACTCAGCCATGGAAGACTTCTACATCGACATCATGATTGGAGCTGGGGAGGCCAGTCGCTCCGTGCATTTGGAGTTGCCGCCTTTTACCCTGATTGGGGCGACGACTCGGGCGGGCATGCTGTCAAATCCTCTACGGGCTCGTTTCGGGATTACCGGTCACATGGAGTATTACGAGCTGGCTGATTTGACGGAGATTGTCGAGCGGACGGCGGATATCTTTGACATGGAGATTACTCACGAGGCGGCTATTGAGCTGGCTCGTCGATCTCGAGGAACGCCCCGTATCGCCAATCGCCTGCTCAAGCGGGTGCGGGATTTTGCCCAGATTATGGGCGACGGTCTGATTGACGATGCTATCACGGATAAGGCCCTGACCATGCTGGACGTGGACCGAGAGGGGCTGGACTATGTGGACCAGAAGATTTTACGGACCATGATTGAGATGTACGGTGGTGGACCTGTCGGGCTCAATACCCTGTCAGTCAACATCGCCGAGGAACGTGAGACGGTCGAGGATATGTATGAACCTTATCTCATCCAGCAGGGCTTTCTGATGCGGACACGGACCGGTCGGGTTGCGACAGCCAAGGCTTACGAGCACTTGGGTTATCCCTATACGGAAAAATAATGGCAGAGCAGATGAGACAAATAGCTCGTTTATTTAGAGACTGGCCTGAGACGATTATCTGGACCTGTTTAGAAGGTGCTATGGGAGACATTTATGTTGATGACAGCCAGTTGCCCCAGTCAGCCCTAGCTCTCTATGGACGGCAGAGCTTCTTTGGTTTTTTAGCTGGCCAGCCACATCGAGACTTGCTAAAAATCTGCGAGGGAAAAGATGTGGTCATGGTTCCACAAACTCAGGCTTGGTCTGATTTAATAGAAGAAACCTACCCAGATAGTGTTTATTCATTTACTCGTTATGCAACAAAGAAAAATACGGTATTTGATCGGGGTGCTTTACAGGAAATGGTTGATGACTTGCCTGAAAGCTTTGATATGAAACTGATTGACCGTAATCTGTACGAGGCTTGTCTGGTAGAGGAATGGTCACGGGATTTGGTGGGAAATTATATAGATGTGGAACAATTTTTGGACTTGGGTTTGGGCTATGTCATCTTGCATAAGGGACAGGTGGTCTCAGGGGCTTCATCCTATGCCAGCTATTCAGCTGGGATTGAGATAGAAGTGGATACTAGGGAAGATTATCGAGGTCTGGGTTTGGCAAAAGCCTGTGCGGCTCAGTTAATTTTAGCTTGTTTAGACCGCGGACTCTATCCAAGCTGGGATGCCCACACCTTGACATCCTTGAAACTGGCTGAAAAGCTTGGCTACCAACTGGACAGACCCTATCAGGCTTACGAATGGAGATAAGATGAAACCGACATTTATTTGGGATTTGGACGGAACGCTGTTGGATTCCTATGAAGCGATTTTGGCAGGGATTCAAGAAACCTATGAACAATACAAACTTCCTTTTGACCGTGAAGAAGTAAGAAAGTTTATCCTTCGCTATTCTGTAAAGGATTTGCTGGTGCGAGATGCTCAGAAATATGGCAAGGACTTGGTGCAGCTCAATCAAGCCCGAGCCAACTCTCTCCGTGAGAAGAACACGGCTATCCAGTTGATGGAGGGCGCGCGTGAGGTGCTGGAATGGACCGTGCAGGAGGGCATTCAAAACTTTATTTACACCCACAAGAGTGACAATGCTTTTCAGGTTTTGGAGGATTTGGGCGTCGACCATTATTTTACGGAAATTCTGACCAGTGACTCGGGTTTTGCCAGAAAGCCGGCCCCGGAGGCTTTGCTGTATTTGATTGAAAAATATGACTTAGATAAATCGACCACCTACTATGTTGGCGACCGCCTGCTAGACGTGGAAACCGCTCTGGCTGCAGGGATTGGCAGTATAAACTTGCAGATTGACGGGGTGGAAGGGAATATAAAAATCGAGAGTTTATTGCAGATTGTTCCGTCAGTATGAATTTAGAAATTTCACATAAAAAATAAACTTTCTACCGTAGTTTACAAAAGAAAGTTTGTTTTTTTCTTGAAAAATTTGGTATAATTAACCATATTTTAGTATAAATAAAGGGGAATTATATGAACGATAAGGAATTTGGGCAACGTATTCGCCAGCTGAGAGAGCAGATTAATTTGACGCGCGAACAGTTTTGTGGTGATGAGGTTGAACTTTCAGTCCGGCAATTGATTCGGATTGAGACTGGCAGCTCAAAACCCACGTTGTCTAAAATCCAGTACATTGCCACACGTTTGGGAATGACCTTGTATGAATTGATGCCAGACTATGTTAAGCTCCCAGATAGATACTCGAAATTAAAGTTTGAGGTTCTCCGCACACCGACCTATGAAAATACGGACTTGATAGAAAAACGCAATCGTCTGATGGAAGAAATTTATGACGACTATTACGATGACCTGCCAGAGGAAGAGCAGATAGCAATTGATGCTTTTCAGTCTTTTGTTGACATATATGAAACAAAGTCTGTCCATTTTGGGAAAGCTATCTTAGATGATTATTTCGAGCAGGTCCATCGTAAAGATAAATTTACTGTCAATGATTTATTGATTTTGCGGCTATATTTGGAGCATTTACAGGATGAGGACAGGACCTCGCCAAGATTTCAACATTTTTTAGATATTATCCAGCATTTTCCGGTACAGGTGGAAGCTATAGATTCAAATGAGCTATTTATTTTGCGTGATGTGATGCTAGCTTCTATTGGTATC
This sequence comes from Streptococcus sp. A22, assembly GCF_043674215.1. Classification (NCBI taxonomy): domain Bacteria; kingdom Bacillati; phylum Bacillota; class Bacilli; order Lactobacillales; family Streptococcaceae; genus Streptococcus; species Streptococcus sp. A22. Next base: position 34,930 of record NZ_JBIMJQ010000020.1, on the reverse strand, counting down.
CTTGGGACTAAGGAGTGCTATGACTATATTCCGCCTATTTTTGATACTCTAGACCAGATAATGGTCCAGACGCACGATTTCCAAAAGAAACCGATTCTGAATCTATTAAAGTGGAAGTACGTACTATATACCAACAGTGACCGTGAAGAGGCACAAAAACTGTACGAAGAGGCCGTTATGTTTGCGAAATTAATAGGTGATGATCATTTGGTGGCTAAACTAGAAGAATCATGGAAGGGGGATTCCACTGGAAAAGTGTAAGATGCTTATGAAGAGCATTATGACAACCTGCAGAAGAGGAGCAGGTTGGGATGAGAGAACTATAAAAAACAAGTGACATTTTTGTCCTGTTTACTGACCCAATAAAATTCTATAATAGTCTCATCAAAATAAAGGAGACTAAAGATTATGAATTTTATTAAGGCATTTACAACGTTCGGAGCTGGCTGGGATTGGTGGTGGAAAGGCTAATATCATATCCGTCAAAAACCAACGCAATTGTTGGTTTTTTGCTATACTTAATATATGCAAACTTTTCACAAATTAGACACCTGGCTCAATAGCAAGCAGGGTCAGCTATTTCATTACAAGTTAGAGAAAATTACCTATGCCCTGGATTTGTTGGGCAAGCCTCACTTGGATTTGCCGGTCATTCATGTGGCGGGGACCAATGGCAAGGGCTCAACGATTGCCTTTATGCGCCAGCTCTTTCAGGCTCACGGACTGCGGGTCGGCAGTTTTGTCTCCCCTCACATGGTCACGGTACACGACAGGATTTGCATTGATGAGACACCGATTTCAGACCAGGATTTTCAGCGCCTTCTCCAGCAGGTCTATAAGTTGGAGCAGGAGGTTGCTACGGTCTATGAACCCTTCCGCTATTTCGAGGTCATGGTTCTAATCATGTTCCTCTATTTTCGCGAGCAGCAGCCTGACCTGGCACTTATCGAAGTTGGCATCGGCGGCCTTCTGGACACGACCAATGTAGTCTCCCCGGCCCTCAGCATCATCACTTCCATAGGTCTGGATCACCAGGATTTATTAGGCGCGACTTTGGGAGAAATAGCAGAGCAGAAAGCAGGAATTATCAAGCCAGAGATGCCTGTCGTTCTGGGACCGTTTTCTGCCGACGTCAGCCAGCAAATTCGCCAAATTGCTGCTGAAAAAAAAGCTCCAATCTACCAGCTGGGTCAAGAATTTACTTCTAAAGCAGCTACTTTCAATAGTCCAAGTTTTCAGCTGTCAGAATTAGTCTTGGGTCTCCCAGGTCAGCACCAGCAAGAAAATGCGGCCCTGGCCCTGCAGAGTTTCTTGCTTTACATGGAGCAAATTGGGCAAACTGTTTCTGCGGATTTGGTCAGACAGGCTCTAGCCCAAACTAGCTGGACAGGACGTTTGGAATTGATAGCCGAAAACCCCAAGATATACCTAGACGGTGCCCATAACGTTCCTGCCATGGAACGCTTGATTGAGTTCATTGAGATGCAGGACCAGCCTGTGACCCTCTTATTTTCAGCCCTGCAGCGCAAGGATTTTCAGGAAATGCTGGATTTATTAGAGGAAATATTGCCAGGTATCCAGCTTGTCTTGACCAGCTTTGCCTACGACGGAGCCTTGAAAGAGGAGCAGCGTCAGGGGCTGACCTACGTAGCTGATTATGAAGGCTTTATACAGGAATTTCAGGAACAAGACCAGGGCATCCTGATTGTCACAGGTTCCCTCTATTTCATCTCGGAAGTCCGAAAAAAATATCTGAACTAAGCGGTTTTTGGACCGCTTTTTGCGAATAAATAGGTATGAGACAGAAAAATAATGAGGAATTTTTGATAGAGTACAAGCGTGCCCAACGCCATACATTTCGTCAGATTGAACGCTATGCCAGTCTGTTTTCCAATCAGAATGGGAGCCAGATTAGCTATAGGACCATCCGCTATCCCTTGGAGGCTATGGTCCAAGTACAAGAGCTGGACGGAGAAAGGTACAGGGTCGGAAATGACCAAACAACTTCCGAAAGTCAATGACATGCCTCGAGCTTTTTGATATAATGAGTAAAGTAAATCCAAGGAGTGAGTTATGACAGAAGTAGAGTCAAGTGTAAATTTGGGAGATAAAAGTTTGTGGGGTGGCCGCAGGCATCGTTCTAAACGGAGAAAGCAAGCCTACCATGAATTTATACGGAATGTGCCGGATGTGCCTATTTGGCCGACCCTACTGTGGAGTTTATTTCTGAGTGTATTGAATGTTGCCAATCCTCTTTTGAGTTCCTTTGCGACCAATTTGCAGTCACAGGCACTCTATGCAGGCATGGCAATGCAGGCTGGTCATAAGCCTTATGAGTATTTTTTTGGAACCAATGGTGTCCTCTATTACCTAATCTTGGCTGTTGGTTCCCTGTTCAATACGACCATTGGCTTGATGATTTTTCAGTTCATCGCCCTCTTGATAGCAGGGATTTATCTCAATAAGATTAGTGCATATTTTAGTCGTTCACAGCGGGTTGCCCACCATATCAATTTTTGGTTCTATTGTTTCTTGCTGGTGGTGGACTTGGGTGGACTCTATGCCAGCATCTTTGCTCTACCTTTTGTGCTGACCAGTATCTGGTTTTTGATTCGCTATATAAATGATGCAGTCAGTGACGAAGGTTTCATTCTCTACGGGATTGATGCGGCGATTGTATTCATGATTTACCCTAAAAGTCTGATTTTATGGCTGGTATCGCCCCTGGTTTTATTTGTGTACAATAGTCGAAACAAGAGGTTGGCGAGAGGTGTTTATCAATTTTTAGCAGCTGTATTTGGTTTTCTTCTCGTTGTCTACGCTGTAGGCTATTACACATTCATCGAGCAGATTCTGGGAATGGCAATTCAACAGACTTTTCTCTACAATATTAGCCTACAATTTACCTATGAAGGCATTTTGATGACCCTGGCTGTGGTTTTTGGGTTCCTGCTGATTTCAGGATTTTTAAATCATATTTTGATAACCCTATTATCTATTAGCAAGGGGCAACAGACAGAAATTAAGCTGATAATGTTACTGGCTTTTCTTGTTCAAATGGTTTTCCTGATTGGGAATCCAAATTTTGAATGGAGCCAATTGACGGCCTTGATTCCGTATGGTTTTGTGCTAGCTGCAGCATCTTTGCATGGTCCAGAAACTGATGAAGAGTTTGAGATGCTGGATGAGGAGGAGAATGAGGATTATAGCTATCTAAAAGCTAGTTATTATCTGCCTATTTTGATGCTTCTAGCCCTGTTTTTCCAACCAACCTACGCCTATCTGTTTGAAGAACCGGTCCGTGTGGAGAGGCAGGAAATAGCCCGCTATATCCGGGATAACACGACCAGTGATGATCCGATTTATGCCTGGGATAATAGTGCACAAGCCTATCTAGAAAGTCAGCGGTTCTCGTCTGCTAATCTGATTACAGCTCAACCCTATCTTAACACGGAAGACAACCGAAACAATTTAATCTATGATTTGAATCAAGGGAGAGCCAAGTATATCTTGGTCAACACGGAGATTCCGCTCTTGGAACAGGTCTCAGCGACCCTAGAAGACAATTATGTCCCTGTCCAACTCAGCTTCAATCACTTCAAACTATATCAAGAAAAAGAATGAAAGCGACTATGAAAGTAGTTGCTTTTATCTATATCTTGTGTAAAAAATGAAAATTTTTGAAAATACATACTAGATATTGATTTTCGTCATTCAAAGTGCTAGACTATAAGCAGTGAGAAAAATGGAGGATAGCCAGATGAAAGTGCAAGAAACAATCTTACCCGAATTAGAATTAGCGGTCTTAAAGCGTGACGGTCGAACGGTCGCTTTTGAACAAGAAAAGATTTATTCTGCCTTGCAGCGGGCTAATCAAGAATTGGACCATCCTGTGTCAGATGCGGGTCTGTCAGTCGTTTTGGCAGGGGTCCTGCAGGAAATTGCCCGTCGTTTTACCAAGGATGTGCAAATTTATGAAATCCAGACGGTTGTCGAACAGGAATTGCTCAAGTCCCACCTCTATGACTTGGCAGAGCGTTATATTCAGTACCGGACGCAACGCGATTTTCGCCGGCATCAAGCGACGGACATCAACTTTGAAATCCACAAATTGCTCAGCAAAGATCAGTCTGTCGTCAATGAAAACGCCAATAAGGATGCGGATGTCTTTAATACGCAACGTGATTTGACGGCTGGGATTGTTGGCAAATCTATCGGGCTCAAGCTCCTGCCAGCCCACGTTGCCAACGCTCACCAGAAGGGGGACATTCATTACCACGATTTGGATTATAGTCCTTACACGCCCATGACCAACTGCTGCCTGATTGATTTCAAGGGCATGTTAGCGCAAGGGTTTAAGATTGGAAATGCCGATGTGGAAAGTCCTAAGTCCATCCAGACAGCGACGGCGCAGATTTCGCAAATTATTGCCAATGTGGCTTCCAGCCAGTACGGTGGCTGCTCGGCGGACCGTATTGACGAAGTGTTGGCGCCTTATGCTGAGCTCAATTATCAAAAGCATTTGAAGGATGCGGAGGAATGGGTGCTGCCAGACAAGGCTGAAGAATATGCACGTGCCAAGACCCAGAAGGATATTTATGACGCTATGCAGTCTTTGGAATATGAAATTAACACGCTCTTTACGTCCAATGGTCAAACGCCCTTTACTTCGCTTGGTTTCGGTTTAGGAACTTCTTGGTTTGAGCGGGAAATCCAGAAGGCGATTCTCAACATCCGTATCAAGGGTTTGGGGCGCGAAGGACGGACAGCCATCTTTCCAAAATTGATTTTCACTGTCAAACGCGGGCTAAATTTGGAGCCCGATTCGCCCAATTATGATATTAAGCAACTGGCGATTGAGTGTGCAACCAAGCGCATGTATCCAGATATGCTGTCTTATGACAAGATTATTGAGTTAACGGGTTCCTTCAAGGTTCCTATGGGTTGCCGTTCTTTCTTGCAAGGTTGGAAGGATGAAAATGGCCTTGAAATCAATTCCGGTCGGATGAATTTGGGTGTGGTGACCGTCAATCTACCACGGATTGCCCTTGAAAGTGGGGGTAGTCAAGAAAAATTCTGGGAAATTTTTGCAGAACGCATGGCCATTGCCAAGGATGCCTTGGTCTATCGTGTCGAGCGGGTCAAGGAAGCGACGCCGGCAAATGCGCCTATTCTCTATCAGTACGGAGCTTTTGGGAAACGTTTGGCCAAGACGGACGCTGTTGATCAGGTCTTTAAGAACCGTCGCGCGACTGTTTCTCTAGGCTATATCGGTCTCTACGAAGTGGCGACTGTGTTTTACGGCGGTGCCTGGGAAGGAAATCCTGAAGCCAAGGACTTCACGGTTTCTATTATCAAGCGGATGAAGGAGTTGGCTGGCGACTGGTCTGACGAATACGGCTACCATTTTTCTGTTTACTCAACCCCATCAGAAAGTTTGACAGACCGTTTCTGCCGTTTGGATACGGAGAAATTCGGATTGGTCAAGGACATTACGGATAAGGAATACTATACAAATTCCTTCCATTATGACGTGCGGAAAAATCCGACGCCGTTTGAAAAGCTGGATTTTGAAAAGGTTTATCCGGAGGCTGGTGCTAGCGGTGGCTTTATCCATTATTGCGAATACCCTGTTCTACAGCAAAATCCCAAGGCTCTCGAGGCGGTGTGGGACTATGCCTATGACCGTGTCGGTTATTTGGGAACCAATACGCCGATTGACCATTGTTATGCCTGCGGTTTTGAAGGCGACTTCGAGCCGACTGAGCGTGGGTTCAAGTGTCCAAGCTGTGGCAATAGCGATCCAAAACTAGTAGATGTTGTCAAACGGACCTGTGGTTATCTGGGCAACCCTCAAGCCCGTCCCATGGTCAATGGTCGACACAAAGAAATCTCCGCCCGCGTCAAACACATGAACGGGTCGAGTTTATAAAGAATGGACATGAGGGCTTCCGTGGTTTTGAGGAACTACGGAAGTTTGTTATAATAGAGGGAAAATCTAATAGCTCTGCTATGTTCAAAAAAGGAGAAAAAACAATGGGAAAATACCAACTAGATGATAAGGGTAAGGCCTTGGTGCAGCGTTATCATGAGAAGAATGCAAAGGTGGGAGACAGCAAGCAAGACAAGCTAGCCACCCTTCGTCAACAATTTTTACAAAAGGCGCAGAAGAAACGTAATGTCTAAGAACTATCGCGATATTACCATTCTCCACAGCAATGATATGCACTCTTATATAGAGAATTTTCCCAAGAAGGCAGCGCTGATTGCTGAGATTAAGGAGGCAAACCGGGCGAAAAACATTCCGACTTTTGTCTTTGACAGCGGAGATCTGTTTTCGGGGAATATTTTCTTCAATATGTACCGTGGGGTAAAGGAAATCCAGCTCATGAATGCCATTGGTTGTCAGGCCATGACCTTGGGCAATCACGAATTTGACCACGGAGACGAGTTGCTCAGTCGCTTGGATGACTTTGCGGCTTTTCCAATTGTCTCCACCAATATTTCCTACCGCAATCCAGCCGATGCAGACGAATTGGTGCCCTTGAAAGACAAGTTGGTCTTTGATATGGCGGGTCGACCGCTCTATGTCTTGGGCTTAACGACCTTGGAGACCGAGGAAGTGGCTTCTCCGACGGACAATGTGGTCTTTGAGGACCACAGACAGGCGCTCAAGCGGACCTTGTCTGAGATGGATAAGCAGGCGCACATTGTCTTGCTCAGTCATTTGGGCTATGATCAAGATGTTCAGCTGGCGGCGGAGTTTCCGGAAATCAATGTCATTTTCGGTGGTCACACCCATACGATTTTGAAAGAACCCAGTCAGGTCGGTAGCGTCAGCATTTTCCAAGCGGGCCAGTATGGGCGTTTTCTGGGCAATCTTCTGCTCCGTTGCTACGAGGACGGCAGTCATGAGGTGCTGTCCTATGACTTGGTGGAGATTGAGCAGCTGACAACAGAAGAACCGATCATTCGGGAATTTATCGAGCGGATGCAGGCGGAGCGCAATGCTCGCTTTGCCCATTCTATTGCGAACCTGCCTCAAACCTTGGATGGTGAGCGGGAGAACATCCGTCAGGGACAGTCTACGCTGGCACCTCTGATTACGCAGGCCCTTTTTGAGCAGGCGGTTGCTCTCGGTTATCAGCCGGACGGAGCGGTCATCAATGGTTTTGGTATTCGGATGTCGCTCAACGCAGGTCCGATTTACTATAGCGATGTGGTCAAGGTTTTGCCCTTCTCCAAGCGCGTGCTCTTGGTCAGTATCAAGGGTCAAGATTTGATGTCCAGCCTCTCGACCGGTCTTCATCCGCAGCTTCATGGCATTTCTCGCCAAGGCGATGATTTTTTGGTCAATGGCAGAGCGATTGAGCCGGATACTAGCTACCAGATTGTGACCAACTCCTTTGTCTGGTCTGGTAAGGATAACTATGATGATTTCCACAAGGCGATCATTATCCGAGATTTGGGCTTGGATGTGGATATTTTGAGTGAATTTTTAAGAAAAAGATTTGGAAAGTAAGAGGACATGTCCATGCTAAAAATCGGTCTCGTCGGTTTAGGAGGTATTTTTCAAAAGGCCTACCTGACCTATCTGCGGAGTTTGTCAGGCATTGACTGGCATTTGTTCACCCGCAATCAAGAAGTTCTGTCAAGCATTGCGGCCAGTTTGCCCCGCAGTCAGACCTATGCGACAGCACAAGATTTGGCCGATGCAGACTTGGACGGTGTCATGATTCATGTGGCGACACAGGCCCATGTGGAAATGGCAGAGCTGTTTTTGGAGCGTGGCATTCCTGTCTACATGGACAAGCCACTGGCCGAGGATTTTTACCAGTCGGCAGAGCTTTACAAATTAGCGCAGTCCAAGGGAGTCCTACTCATGGCTGGTTTCAATCGTCGCTTTGCTCCCAAGGTTCAAGAATTGAAAACCAAGCCCAACAAGCGGAGAATTGTCGTCGAGAAAAATGAAGTCAATGGCTTGGGCGACCTGCAATTCAAGCTCTTTGACCTATTTATCCACCCGCTGGATACGGCCCTTTACTTGCTGGATGACCAGCCTCTGTCAGGTTCCTATGCCTACTATCTGGAAAATAATAAACTCAGTCAGGTAAATGTGACCCTTCAAACCGCTCAAACTTCTGTGGTCGTATCCATGAATCTCCAGTCGGGCAGCCGTCGGGAAATCATGGAAGTCCAGACACCGCAAGCGACCCATCAGGTTAAAAACTTAGAAGAATTGCGCACCTTTACCGCCAACCAAGAAATCATAGAAGGCTTTGGTTCTTGGGGCACAACTCTTTACAAACGTGGCTTTGAAAGCATTGTCGAAGAGTTTTTCCAAGCCCTAGAAAGCAAGAAAAATCCAGTCAGCCCAAGCTCGAGCCTGCTCAGCCACTGGATCTGTCACCAAATTGTATACGCAGATAAAGGAATAGGAGAATTACATGTCACCATCCCAAACGAAATTGACTTTAAGACGACCAACCTTAGTAGATAAAGAAACGATTTTGGATATGATTGCTGAATTTGAGCGAGAAGAGTCCGCAACAGACGGAGGCAATCTCTTTGCGAATTTTGACTTTGAAAGCTGGTTGCAGCAAGGTCAGGACTGGGAAATGGGACTGAATTTGCCAGAGGGCTTTGTCCCTTCTATCCAGTATGTCTCCTTTGATGATGCTGGGCAAGCAGTCGGTTTTCTCAGTCTACGCCTGCGTCTCAGTGATTATCTGCTCAACATTGGTGGACACATTGGCTATTCTATCCGCCCTAGCCAGCGGCAGAAGGGCTATGCCAAGGAGCAGTTGCGCCTTGGTGTGCAGGAAGCATTTTCCAAAAACATCCCTAAGGTCCTTGTGACCTGTGATGAGACCAATACAGCCAGCAAGCGAACTATCCTAGCCTGCGGAGGTAGCCTCGAAGACGTCCGTCATGGCACGGAGAGATACTATATAGAAGAGTGCTGATATGAACAATCCCAAACCCCAAGAATGGAAATCCGAAGAGCTGAGTCAGGGCCGGATTATGGACTACAAGGCCTTTAATTTTGTGGACGGCGAAGGCGTGCGGTGTTCCCTCTATGTCAGCGGCTGCCTTTTTCACTGTCCCGGTTGTTACAACGTCGCCACCTGGTCCTTTAAGGCCGGCATTCCCTACACCAAGGAGCTGGAAGACCGCATTTTAGCAGACCTAGCCCAGCCCTATGTGCAGGGGCTGACCCTCTTGGGTGGGGAGCCCTTTCTCAATACAGGCACCGTCCTCCCACTCGTCAAGCGGGTGCGGGATGAATTGCCAGACAAGGATATTTGGTCCTGGACAGGCTACACATGGGAAGAATTGATGCTGGAAACGCCAGACAAGCTAGAACTGCTCAGCCAGTTGGACATTCTCGTAGATGGTCGCTATGACAAAAGCAAACGCAACCTCATGTTGCAATTTAGAGGCTCTTCCAACCAACGCATTATTGATGTGCAGCAGTCCCTCAAACAAGGACAGGTGGTTATTTGGGAGAGGTTGGAGAAATGATGGGTATTCATTTCATTTATTTCCCAGATACTTGGAGTGAGTAGCAAAATTAAGGTAAATAAAAGCATAGTTCTAGGGAGGCAGTTGCCTCTTTTTACTTGCCTTCCTGCAAAAAAAGATTATAATAATATTCAAAGTATATTATATTGAGAAAGTGAGGCAATCTATGTTAGTGGTGAAAATTGACCAGTTTTCTTACGGGAAAAAGCTCATTTTCAAAGATATTCATATGGAAGTCCCGTCCTCGAAAATCATCGGTCTGGTTGCACCTAACGGGACAGGGAAGTCAACCTTGGTTCGAATTATTTCTGGGCATATTACTGGATCAGGGATAGAGGTAAACTATCATGGAAAGAGCTATCAAAAGGACAAGCAATATATGCGTCAACAAATTGTAAAAATGCCTGACCAGGCAGATTTGTACGACGAACTGACAGGCTTACAGCACTTGGAATTTTACGCTGCCATGTGGGGAGTAGATGTCACTTATCCACAAGAAATAGTGACGGTCTTAAATATGGGGACCTATATTCATAAAAAAGTTGGGACCTATTCATTGGGAATGCGTCAGCGCTTGTGTTTTGCTTTGGTAGTAGTGACTCAGGCTAGCTACATGCTCTTAGATGAAGTCATGAATGGTTTGGACCCAGACAATGTAGAAATGATTTCAAGTTTATTGAAAGACTTGCGGGCTCAGGGAAAGACCATGCTTATTGCTTCTCACTTGTTAGATAATTTAGACAGTATTGCTGACAGTATTTACTTTATCAAGGATGGTCATTTTTCAGTTGTCTACCACCCCCAGGAGCAGGCTTTGGAAACCGTATTGCTTTCCTTTTCATCTAAAAATGCAGTGCAGGAATTTTTAACCTTAAATCCACACTTTACTTGTGTGAATAATGAGGAATGTCAAGCCACTATTCAACTGGATGAGCTGGGGGGAAGTCTTTCTGATTTTTTGGATTGGGCAAGTCGCAATCTAGATGATGTGAGAGAGATAAAGGTCGGTCGAAAAGGTAGTTATCTCATATATAAGGAATTATATGGGACCGAGGAGGAGGGAGACTAGTGGTGCGGACTTTGAAAACACAATTCCTGCTCATCATCAACAATCGTTTATTGAAGATGCAGGCTATCGGAATGCTTCTCTGCTTGCCAATGTTGATTTTGTTCCTTTTTAGCTCTTTGGAACATCAGTCGATTCAGTATGCTGAAGATGTAGCTAGACAGAGTGAATATGCGCAAGAAGATATAGAGTGGATGAAAACGACCTATGATGCGTCCTTGCAAGAAAAACATGCAAGAGAAATCCAGTTAGATAGTATGGTGGTACAAAAGGCAGAGTATTTTGCAAAGGGACAGTATGTTAGTTATCTACAAGAAGCAGTCAATAGCTGGAAATTATATTTCTCCCTCCAGAAGGTGAGAGGCTACAATATAACGGAAAGTCAATTTCCTGCACTTCATTATGGAACAAATATGGCCTTTGATGATGTTAAACGAGCTACTTTAAACATCAATTTTGCTAGGCAAAGAGTGGCCATTTTCGAAGGAATGCTAGCTTCTACCAAGGAGGTTACAATCAATGAACTTGTTGGTATTACTGCCAGAGGGCAATTTTATCGCTGGTTGGGCCACGCCGGCCCTGAGGTTTTGTATCTGCCCCTATTTTTCCTGCTGACACTTTTGTTTTCAAGTCCCATTTTTTTAGATGATAAGCAACATGAGAGCCTCTTGGAAGTAAAACCGATTAGTCACTTGAAGTATTTATTGGATAAAATCATTAGTTACTGGTTGCTGATCAGCGGTTTTGAAATTTTCTTGCTAGCCATCATTCTTTTTGCTATCAGTAGCAGGTTTGGAGCTGGCGATTGGACGCTAGGCATTTTGACCTTCGTGGGGCAAGAAGAAGTGCAGATTTCTTCAATGGAGTTTTATGGAAAAGCAGTTCTATTTTTCCTTTTAATCAATTTTTTTCTGATTACATGTTTGGCTTCTTGCAATAAGATTTTCTCCAACAAGCCCCTGGCGGTCTGTCTAAGTGGACTTGTCCTATTTTTAGAACCACTTTTGCGTTTTTTGCAGATAAACTTTTTGGGGCAAGATCTTCTCCCTAGTTATTACATTAGTTTTGGTCCAGTCTTACATGGTGTGAAAGATTATTTTTTCTATAGAGGAGATTTTTCGGTTGAAAAAGGATGGATTGTTCTATCTCTTTGGACGCTAGTTCTATTTACAATGATGTATCTTAGTGTTCTTGTAAGGGAAAGGTTTCGACAGGAAAGAGGGAGAATATGGGGATAACAAAGATAGATTGGCATTTCTTGTGTTCAAAAAATTTTATTTTAAAGGCAATGTTATCAATAGGATTCTTATTTTTGCCATTTGTAGGCTATAGTCTTTTTTTCCCAAGTCCAAGTCCTCGAGACTTAGTGGATCGCCAATTCAAAGTAATAGATAGTTTAGTGACCATTTATAAAAGCGACACGGAGCTGACTGCTGAAAGAAAGGAAGAAATAAGAGAACAAACCAACCGTATTTTTCAAAATTATGCCCAAGAAGATATGGTATATGTTTCAAATGATTCGGTTGAAAAATTAGTCCCAATCTTTGAAGAGCGCCTGACATTACTGGAGGAGTATGAACAACTATTTCCAGAATATTATCAAGAATATTTGCCAGATAAGAAATATGTAGAGCAAGAATTTATGGTGGTGCAATTTCTTGTTAAGCGTCATCAAGATTATACAATTTATAAGCTCTATGGTCCCTTCTTTGAAAAACTCTTGATCTTTTTGGGTTATGGGGGCAGTCTGCTGATTTTTACTTTATTGACTGGCTCCTATTTTCAGAGAAAATATGTTCATTATACTTTGTTGGAAATTCTTCCTGTCACGAGAAAAAGAGAAGTTCTTATAGAACTCCCCTACACAATCGTATTGTTTTATCTATTTCCGACATCCTTAATTTTTTTGTATGCTGGGCTGTACTCCATTTTCATAGCTAAGACCAATCTGTTTACCTATCCCGTCTATCAAATGAGGACCGAAGGACAAGTATTATTGTCCATGGCTGAACTTTCTATCACCTACCTCTTGTTTCCATTTCTATCTTGTTTATTGATTTATATTTTACAAGATTATTTAATCGGGTGGATGAAAGATAGTACGGTGACTACCATTTTAATTTATGCTATTTCACTACTGTCCATATGGAATAAACACTTTTGGTCACCCTTGTTCCACATGTTTCCCTTGCCGATTTTACAGTCGGATACAAATATGTGGCTAAGCCTTGTAATTCTTTTGATAACGACTCTTGTTTTGCTTATAGGGAGAGAATATTTGTCGGTTAGGTCATTCCTCTTTCCAAACTAGTATAGCGTCTAGGCTATTCTAGCGGGAGTACTTTGACTGCACTGTTTCTAACCTCCAGCGATCTCCAAGATAGTTGGAGTTAAAAGCAAACACTAATAACCAGTTGTCCTCTTTGCTGGGCAGCTGGTATTTTTTGACCAAAGATGACCAAATAGACATTTTAACACGCAAAAAGCCTTGTTTCCAAGGCTCAAGGAGATGTTTCCCATCATGATCCTCCCTGTAGGGATCGAACCTACGACCCACGGATTAAGAGTCCGCTGCTCTGCCAGCTGAGCTAAGGAAGGTAAAAATAAAAATGCTGTATTGGTACCGGTTATCCATGAATTGTATTGATCCCGCACGCTAGAAGCAGGTGGGTGACGTGTTTCTGACTTAGTTGCTTCTGGGTGTACCAGCCTGCATACTGCCAAAAGATCTTTGTCTCCCTAGTAATACAAAAATAGTCGGTCAACACATAGGTATGAATTCGTATACCACAGCAGTTCTTATTTATGATTTAATATTACCACATTTTTAAAAAAAATCAAGAGAAAATCGGCAAAAAATGAAAACGTTATCAACTTTTTTTCTTGTTTTGTTTTAGATGGTTGATTTTTTCTTGGGTCATGCCCAAGGCACGCTCGTATTTTCCAGTGTCGTTGGCAGTGAAGTAGTCCGCATGGGCTAACTTATCGGGCAGGTATTGCTGGTCCACCCATTTTTCAGGATAGGCATGGGGATACTGGTAACCGATGGCATTTCCCAGCTCCTTGCTGCCGGCATAATGACCGTCCCGCAGATGGTTGGGGATAGGTAGATGCCCGTATTTCCGCAAATCTGCCAGCGCCGCATCCATAGCTGTGTAGGCGGAGTTTGACTTGGGAGAAAGGGCCAGATTGACCACGACATTGGCAATCAAAATCCGCGCCTCTGGGAAACCAATTTTCTGGGCTGCCTCAAGGGCCGTCACGGTGTAGACCTGAGCGTCGGGATTGGCCAGACCAATATCTTCGTAAGCAATGATGGTCAGGCGACGAGCTAGGCTTGGCAGGTCCTCAGCCTCTATCAAGCGTGCGGCGTAATGGAGACTGGCATTGACGTCGCTCCCGCGAATGGATTTTTGCAGGGCTGAGACGATGTCATAGTGGGCATCGCCGCTCTTGTCCATGCTGATGTAGGACTTTTGCAGGCTATTTTCCACGGCATTCAAGTCGATATGACGGCTACCGTCGTCACTTTCCTTGGTCGAAAGCACAGCCAGTTCTAGAGAATTGTAGGCAGCACGGAGGTCGCCATTGGTCGCATTTGCCAGAAAATCCAGAGCCTCAGTTTCAATGGTGACGGGGAAGTCAAAACCGCGTTCGCTGTCTGTCAAAGCCAACTCCAAGGCCTGTCGGATGTGGCTGGTCTGCAAAGGTTGCAATTCAAAAATCTGCACCCGACTGCGAATGGCAGGCAGAATCGAGAAAAATGGATTTTCTGTCGTTGCCCCAATCATGATGATATTGCCATTTTCCAAAAGAGGGAGCAGGAAGTCCTGCTTGGTCTTGTTAAGGCGGTGGATTTCATCCAGTAGGAGAACTAGACCGCCAGAAAACTTAGCCTCTTCAGCGATTTCCTGCAGGCGTTTTTGGTTGTCGGTCGTGGCATTAAAGGTCCGAAAGGCATACTTGGTCGTGCCAGCAATTGCGGACGCAATCGAGGTCTTGCCAATTCCCGGCGGACCGTAGAGAATCATGGACGACAGCATATTGGCATCAATCATGCGGCGGATAATCTTTCCAGAACCGACCAGGTGTTCCTGACCGATTACTTCATCAATGGATTTGGGCCGCATACGAAGGGCGAGATTGGCTGGCATAGGCTTCCTTTCGTTTCTTTTGTTAGCTGATTATGGTACACTTATTATAACACAAAATCGAAAGAGGACTGACATGGCGAAACATGGCTTTTTAGATGTGCTGGAAACAGCATTGGACAAACATTTTACCTACGATTACGAGCTTAACTGGGACAAGAAAAATCATGCTGTTGAGTTGGCTTTTATCTTGGAAGCACAAAATGCGGCTGGGATTGAGACGGTGGACGATGAAGGCAATGCTTCTGCGGAGGATATTTTCCTGGAGGAGTATGTCCTTTTCTACAACCAGGACAAGTCTCGCTTTGACGAGGAAGACTACCTGGTCGCTCTGCCATTTGACGCCAAGAAGGGCTTTTCAGCAGAGTTTCTGACCTACTTTGCAGGCTTTCTTAAGGACACCGCAGACCAAGGTCTAGATGACCTCATGGACTTTTTGGCGGACTCAGAAGCCCAAGAATTTGCGATTGCTTGGGATAGCGAGGCTTTTGAAAAAGGCAGAGCAGACTTGGTGGAAGGGGAATTTTACCCATATCCGAGGTATTAGGACATGAAGAGTATAGAATGGGCTAGAGAACTGGCTAAAAAGGCACATGCTGGTCAGGTAGATAAGGCTGGTAGGTCGTATTTTGAACACCTAGAGGCTGTTGCCTCAAGTGTTCAAACTGAAGATGAAAAAAAGCTTGCTTATCTGCACGATATTGTAGAGGATACGGACTATGATTTAAAAGATTTGTATCACATAGGCTGTGAAAAATATATTCTTGTGGCAATTGACAGCTTGACCAAGAAAAAAGGGCAAGATTATACAGAGTATTTAAAAGGTGTCCGTTCAAATCCCTTAGCAAGAGTTGTAAAGTTGGCTGATTTAAAACACAACTCAGATCTAAGTAGACTTGAAAAAGTAACCCCAAAGGATTTAGAACGTTATGAAAAATATAAAAGAGCTATCGAATTTTTAGAATTTAAGGAACAACAAACATGAACTCATGGCAAGAATTAACGATTCACGTGTATCGTGATGCAGAAGAGGCAGTTTCAAATCTCATGATTGAAACGGGCAGTCAGGGGGTGGCCATTAGCGACTCGGCTGACTATGTGGGGCAGGAGGATCGTTTTGGTGAACTCTATCCCGAGGTGGAGCAGTCTGACATGATTGTGATTACGGCTTACTATCCTGATACTGTGGATATTGAGGAAGTTAAGGCAGACTTGGCGACTCGTTTGGCGGATTTGACAGGCTTTGGCTTGGAAACGGGTCAGGTCAGCCTAGAAAGTCAGGAATTGGCAGAGGAAGACTGGGCGGACAACTGGAAGAAATACTATGAACCAGCCCGCATTACCCACGATTTGACTATTGTACCGTCTTGGACCAACTATGAGGCGACTGCTGGTGAGAAGATTATCCGTCTGGACCCAGGCATGGCTTTCGGTACGGGTACTCACCCGACGACCAAGATGAGCCTTTTTGCTCTTTCTCAGGTCCTGCGTGGTGGTGAAACAGTCATCGACGTTGGCACAGGTTCAGGCGTCCTTTCCATTGCTAGCTCCCTCCTAGGTGCCAAGGAGATTTACGCCTATGACTTGGATGAGGTGGCGGTGCGTGTAGCTCAGGAAAACATTGACCTCAATGCCAATACTAGCAATATTCATGTCGCGGCAGGTGACTTGCTTCGTGGCGTTGATATTAAAGCAGAAGTTATCGTTGCCAACATCTTGGCGGACATTCTCATCCATCTGACCGAGGATGCCTACCGTCTGGTCAAGGAAGAGGGCTACCTGATTATGAGCGGTATCATCGCGGACAAGTGGGATATGGTGCGAGCATCTGCGGAGGCGGCTGGCTTCTTCCTTGAGACCCATATGATTCAAGGTGAGTGGAATTGCTGTATCTTCAAGAAGACGGCTGATCGCTCAGGTGTGATTGGAGGCTAGGATGCAGCAGTATTTTGTCAATGGCAGAGCACCGCAGGGCGTGTTCCAGATTAGCGATAAGGATACTGCCAAGCATATGTTTTCTGTCATGCGCTTGCAGGCAGATGATCAGATTGTCCTGGTCTTTGACGATGGTATCAAACGCTTGGCGCGCGTGGTAGACAGCCAGAGCCAATCTGTTGAAATCATTGAAGAATTGGCAGATAATGTTGAATTGCCCGTTTCCGTGACCATTGCCATGGGCTTTCCCAAGGGAGATAAGTTAGAATTTGTCGCCCAAAAGGTAACGGAATTAGGCATGACAGCCCTCTGGGCCTTTCCAGCTGACTGGTCTGTGGTCAAATGGGACGGTAAAAAACTGGCAAAAAAAGCAGAAAAGCTAGAAAAAATCGCCCAAGGCGCAGCCGAGCAAAGCAAACGTAACCGCATTCCAGCTGTTCGCTTGTTCGAGAAAAAAACGGATTTCCTAGCTCAGCTGGCAGGTTTTGACCAGATTATCCTAGCCTACGAAGAGGCTGCCAAAGAGGGCGAACAAGTCAACCTAGTAAAAACCTTGTCTGGCTTAGAAGCAGGACAATCAGTCCTGGTCATCGTCGGTCCAGAAGGCGGCGTATCGCCTGAAGAAGTAGCCGCATTTGAAGGAGCAGGAGCGGTCAAGACAGGTCTTGGTCCTCGTATTTTGCGAGCAGAAACGGCTCCCCTCTACGCCCTTTCTGCCATTAGCTACGCTACGGAATTGTTGAGGTAGTCTATGTTCGCTGTAGGTACGATTATCAATACCATCGCCATTGCCCTAGCAGGTGTGATAGGGTCTTGGTTTGGTCATTTACTCAAGGAACGCCATCAGTCCGGTCTAACCATGGCTAGCGGGATTGCTGTCTTATTTCTAGGAATTTCAGGTAGTTTAGAAGGACTGTTGACAGTAGTTGATGGTCAACTCAAAAGTCAAAATAGCATGCTTTTGGTCCTTAGTTTAGCCTTAGGGATTTTGATTGGGGAAGTGCTGCATATCGAAGGCTGGTTTGAAAGGCTGGGTGTTTGGCTCCGTGAAAAATCAGGAAACAGCCAAGATGGGCAATTCTTAGATGCTTTCCTGACAGCGTCATTGACCGTTTGTATCGGTGCCATGGCCATACTAGGAGCCATCCAAGATGGCTTGACGGGTGATTATCGTTTGTTGGCCGTTAAGAGTATTTTGGACTTTATTATCATTTTGATTATGACCTCTAGTCTGGGCAAGGGAGCTGGATTTTCAGCTGTACCGGTCTTTCTCTTTCAAGGTTCGCTGACAGTGCTAGCCCGCTTGATTGAGCCCTTGATGACAGAGCAGGCACTGAGCAATCTATCTATGGTCGGATCGGTCCTTATTTTCTGCGTCGGGGTCAATATCGTCTGGGACCGGAAAATTCGTGTGGCCAATATGTTGCCTGCGGTGCTGGTTGCCGTTGTCTGGGCTTATTTCCAATAAATTCATCACCATTTACATACAATTATTTGCCTTTTTCATACAAGTTTTGTTATAATACGGTTGAAAGTAGGTGATTCTATGCGTAAGTGGTTTTCCTTTTCTCTACTATGTGTTGCCAGTCTGTGCCTAGCTTCCTGTCGGATGAGCGTTTCTTTATAGTCGAGGCTTGGGTGGAAAATGGCAGAGCGACCATCTACTTCATTACTCCCAAGACGTTCGAGCAGACCGAGCTGGTGTTGGACTACTTTGTGGCCCAGTGGCCCTGGCAGCCAGTCGAAGAGTTGGGAGGAAACTGATATGAGATGGAAATCGTGGTATCTGAACCTGTTACTGGTGGCAGGTTTGGCCTTTCTGCTGTGGCGACAGGCAGAGGTTATCCCAGGAACTAACTATAAAATCTTGTCCGACCTGGTCTTACAGGACCGGGAGACAGGGGTCATCTATACTTTTGAAAATCTGGAAGTTAGGACCGCCTTTGTGTCCGGAATCGAGGAAGACCAAGCGGTTTTAGAAAAAAACTTTGAAACGAGAGAAATGGGTGAGGATCTGGTGGATAAGGTCTATGGTGGCGAGGAGGGGCAGATGATGGAGTGGACCGAAAGCAAGGGCTTTGGTTGGAATTGGTTCAGCTCAACGATATCCTATCCCGTGCCTGCTGGGGAATACGGGATCATTCGCTTGGAAACACGCTATAAAAACGAGACCTACCGTCTGGAGCAAGAGGGCAAACTTCTTGGTACCTATACAGTGAAAACTCCACAAGAAGAGTACCTCGTCCCTATCTATACGACATCATAAAAAGCAAGTCCAATCGGGCTTGCTATCTTTCTAAATCCTTAGTCGTCATCTCCAAATGTATCGCGATACATTTTGTCAATTAGTGCTCTACGTTTGTACTCAGTTTGTTCCTCTGTGTGAGGGTGGAGTTTAACCAGCAACCAACCTACAACAAGGAATACCCCAACAGTAGTAATAATTTCAGCCATTATCTTTTTAACTTCCTTTTCCTTATCTAATCAATCAGGTTTAATCTTCCCTGCGTTTAGCAGCCAGTCCTGCTAATCCTGCAAGTCCGATACCAATTAAGCTGAGCACAGAAGTCGCATCGCCTGTGTTTGGCAATGTTTTCACTCCTGGAGCTGGTGTGGTCTCGACAGGTTTGTCAGCTGGCAAGGTAATTTTCTGACCAGATGAAAGGGTGATGACTTGGCCACCAGCATTTGCTTGACTAGGCTTGATTGGTTTTTGTGGTTTTGGATTAGGTGTTTGAGGAGTTGGGATGATAATGTCAATGGTTGGAGGAGTCGCAGATTCTGGTTTAGGCTCAGTGTAGAGGAAGCGGTAAACGCCCATGCCGTTGACTCCGTCACCTACAAATTCTTCAATATATTCCACATCTTCCAACTTCTCTGCAGCAATCAAATCCTTAGCAGAGTTTGATGTACGGAAACGAAGGTCTAGGCCCTTGATAGTATCCGCAAAACGCCAGTTGCTATCGGCAGAAGGGTTGATATTTTTCTCTTCTAGGATATAGTTGATGATTACTTGGCGGTTTTCCAGGTTGAGCAGGCGGTTGACCGTCGCATTTTTCACACCAGGGAAAGTACCACTAGCGCGGTAGTTATTGGTCGCTACCATGAATTCCATGTCATCCGTCACAGGCTGACCATTGTACTTGAGGTCACGGACGCGGCTAGCATCTTTATTGACAAGCTTACCGCTGGTATCGTATTTGTTTGGCTGGGTAATATCGTAGGTATAGGTTACACCGTCTATAACATCGAAGTTATAGTTACGGAAGTTAATGTTGAGCAACTCCTGAGGCTCTTTGTTGTTTCGGTCCACTTGGTTGAATTGACCAGCAGACATTTCCAACCATTCTTTCAGGTCAGCACCAGTGATTTTCAGAATCGCAGTGACATTATCATAAAGATAGAGGTCGGCTACGTTTTTGATAGCAATGGAACCAGCTGGGATGTCTGTGTAGTTGTCGCCCTCAGAAATACCGCGACCACCAGCCTTGAACGGAGCTGCTGCAGAAAGGAGTGGCAACTTGCCTTCCTCTGTGCCAGCCAATTCTTTTTCCAAGTACCAGAGCTGGGCCTTGTTGACAATCTGAACAGACGGGTCATCTTTTACTAGGGAGAAGTAGCTGTGAATGCGGGCGCTAGTTTCACCAACTTTTTCATTGACATAAGTAACTGTCGCATCGTGAGCCTCTTTCGCAAGGGCAAGGATTTCTGGGTCAGCCACAGGAGACTTGGTATCAATCTTGCGGATTTGTCCCTTGCCGTCTACCACATTCCACTTGCCGTCGGTGTAGGTCACCTTGAGGTCAATGATGCCCAGGTGGTCACCGTATTTACCTGCCATGGTCACTGGAGTGCCGTTAATAGTGCCGTTCACATCATCAACACCAGCGTATTGGGCATAGAAACCAGGCTTTTCAGGGTTCATGGTTGGGAAGAGGGCATGAGAATGTCCAGTCACAACCGCATCGACACCGTCGATCCCTGCGATATGGTAGCCCACGTTTTCTTCGCCCACTTCGTAAGTATCATCACCGATACCAGAGTGGGAAAGAACCAGAACGATGTCTGCACCAGCCTGCTTGATAACGGGCACAATTTCTTTCACAGCTTGGACGGCATCGTTGACCACTACCTTGCCTTCTAGGTTTGCCTTGTCCCAATTGAGAATCTGAGGCGGCACAATACCGGTAATACCGATGTTGAGGTTGACAGGGCGACCAGTTGTGTCGGTAAAGATCTTGGTCACCAATTCGTAGGTTTTAAAGACAGGTTGGAGGGATTTTGCATCCACTACGTTGGCATTGACCACCGGAAGGCTGGTTGAAGCCAATACAGTATGAAGGAAGTCCAAGCCGTAGTTAAATTCATGGTTACCCAGTGTTGATGCGTCAAAATCAAGCTCTTCCAGAGCAGCGTACATAGGGTGTTTTTCGCCAGTCTCAACAGGGTCAACGATAGCCTTATAGGTGCCCAGTGGTGTGCCTTGGATCAGGTCTCCATTGTCGACCGTAACGGTGTTTGGATTTTCAGCGCGTGCCTCTTCGATGAGGACAGCTGTCTTGGCCAAGCCAAGGTTTTGTGACTCCTTGTCCTGGTAGTAATCGTAGTTGACCAGGTTGGTGTGGAGGTCGGTTGTAGACAGGATGCGGACATCGACCGTCTGGCCTTCTACTGGAGAGGCAACTTCTGTTGTGGTCGTTGTGATTGGTTCAGCAGCGAGGACAGGCTGACTAGTATCTCCCCCAGTTCCCTCAGTTGGTGCTGGTGCAGTTTCGTTTGTTACCGTTGGTTGAGTTGCTGGTGTTGTTACCTCTTCAGCCTGGACCAATTGTGTGCTACTAGTTGCCAAGACTGCCAAGGTCAAGGCTGTAGCCGATTTACTAAAAGGAAATTTCATAAGATATCCTCTACTTTCTATTAAAGTGTGCAAGAAACATTATACAGGTTCAGAAGGATTTTTTCAACTGTTTTCGGAACAATGAATTAAAGAACAAGAACAAAACAACTATGTAATCGCTTAATAAACAAACATTAACTTTTTAATCAAGAAAATAATTCGTTCATTTGTAGCGGACAGTTAGGAATGTATCTGATTTCTTCCTCTTTTCCTATGAAAGTGGTAAAATAATAGGAAATAGCTAGGGAGAGAAGTAAATGAAAGAAGTCACTTATACAGGAGAGGAAGTCGTTGCCCTAACAGCCACTTATTTGCCAGAAGAGGATGTTGCTTTTGTCAAAAAAGCTTTGGACTATGCAACCGAGGCCCATAAAACACAGTTTCGTAAGTCCGGTGAGCCCTACATTCTCCATCCTATACAGGTGGCAGGTATCTTGGCAGGTCTAAAGCTGGATGCGGTAACGGTTGCCTGCGGTTTTTTGCATGATGTGGTGGAGGATACAGACATTACCCTGGACCAGATGGAGGCAGAATTTGGCCCTGAGGTTCGTCACATCGTCGGCGGTGTGACCAAGCTGGGCAAGGTAGAATACAAGTCCCATGAAGAGCAGTTGGCTGAAAACCACCGCAATATGCTGATTGCCATGTCTCAGGATATGCGGGTTATCCTGGTCAAACTGGCTGACCGCCTTCATAATATGCGGACCCTCAAGCATCTCCGACCAGACAAGCGGGAGCGGATTTCACGTGAAACAATGGAAATATATGCTCCTCTTGCCCACCGTCTGGGGATTTCCTCTGTCAAATGGGAGCTGGAGGATAGGTCCTTCCGATACCTCAATGAAGTGGAGTTCTATAAGATTACTCATATGATGCGAGAGAAACGTCGGGAGAGGGAGGCTCTGGTCACAGAAGTAGTGGACAAACTGCGTGAGTACACGGAGGAGCGCCACCTTCATGGGCAGATTTATGGCCGGCCAAAGCATATTTACTCTATTTACCGCAAGATGCACGACAAGAAAAAGCGGTTTGACGAGCTCTACGACTTGACGGCCATTCGCTGTATTATGGACACGCCGAGCGATGTTTATGCCATGCTAGGCTACATTCATGAATTGTGGAAACCCATGCCAGGTCGGTTCAAGGACTACATTGCCAGCCCCAAGGCCAATGGCTACCAGTCCATCCACACCACAGTTTACGGACCAAAAGGCCCTATCGAGTTCCAGATTCGGACCATGGAAATGCACCAGGTGGCGGAGTACGGGGTTGCGGCCCACTGGGCCTACAAGCGTGGTGGCAAGGCAACTGCTTCTGAAAAAGAGCTGCGTTGGATCAACAACCTGATTGAACTTCAAGAAGGGGCAGGAGATGCCCAATCCTTCGTTGATTCGGTCAAAGAGGACATTTTCACCGAGCGTATTTACGTTTTCACGCCAGATGGTGCTGTGCGTGAGTTGCCAAAGGATTCTGTACCGATTGACTTCGCCTATGAGATTCATACCAAGGTCGGTGAGCGAGCAACAGGTGCCAAGGTCAACGGCCGCATGGTGCCTCTGACGACCAAGCTTAAGACAGGCGACCAGGTGGAAATCATCACCTCTGCCAACTCTTTCGGCCCAAGTCGTGACTGGGTCAACATCGTCAAGACCCACAAGGCTCGTAACCGGATCAAGCAGTTCTTCAAAAACCAAGACAAGGAACTATCTGTTTCCAAGGGTCGAGAGATGATTCAGGCCTTGCTGTTGGAAAATGGCTACGCTCCAAATCAGTATTTGGACAGAAAGCACATGGATGCCGTTTTGCAGAAGGCCAGCTACAAGACGGATGAGGCCCTCTTTGCCGCAGTTGGTTTCGGTGAGGTTTCGGCTATCTCTGTTTTTAATCGCCTGACAGAGAAAGAACGTCGAGAAGCCGAGCGGGCTAAGGCCAAGGCTGTCGCGGACGAATTGGTCAACGGTGGCGAAGTCAAACACGACAACAAAGATAGTCTGAAAATCCGTCATGAAGGTGGTGTGGTCATTGAAGGGGCGTCAGGCTTGCTGATCCGGATTGCCAAATGTTGTAATCCAGTACCTGGCGATGAGATTGTCGGCTACATTACCAAGGGACGTGGGGTTGCGGTTCACCGTGTGGACTGTATGAACCTCAAGAGCCAGGAAAACTATGATGTCCGCCTAATTGATGTCGGTTGGGAGGATGAAAACTCTACCAAGGAATACATGGCAAACATTGATATCTACGGCCTCAACCGCTCAGGTCTGCTCAACGATGTCCTCAAGGTCTTGACCAATGCTAGTAAGAACATTTCTTCGGTCAATGCCCAGCCAACCAAGGATATGAAGTTTGCGACTATCCACGTTTCCTTTGGTATTTCCAACCTGGCAACCTTGACCAGTCTGGTGGACAAGATCAAATCAGTGCCAGAAGTTTACTCAGTGAAAAGGACCAACGGATAAGATGAAAATTGTATTACAACGTGTATCACAGGCCAGTGTGACCATCGACGGAAGTATCCATGGGCAAATTGAACAAGGGCTTTTGCTCCTAGTCGGTGTGGGGCCAGATGACAGCCAGGAAGACCTGGACTATGCTGTTCGAAAAATCGTCAATATGCGGATTTTTTCAGATGAGGCAGGCAAGATGAACAAGTCGGTTCAAGATATAGGGGGCAAGATTTTATCCATTTCCCAGTTTACCCTTTTTGCGGACACTAAAAAAGGCAATCGCCCTGCTTTTACAGGAGCAGCAGCTCCTGCCCTAGCCAGCCAACTTTATGATGCTTTTAACCAAGCCCTGTCAGCCTTTGTGCCTGTTGAAGTGGGCGTGTTTGGGGCGGATATGGCGGTCAGTCTGGTCAATGATGGGCCGGTGACCATTGTTTTGGATACGAAAAATCGCTAGTCGTCTATACTTTTTATGTCTATTTTGATATACTAAAAGGGAATTAGACGTGGAGGTTTGCCATGAAAAACTTACTGACCAATCATTTTTTCTACCTAGTGGTAGCATTTACCTTGATTTTGGTGATTTACTTTAGTGGAATTGACAAACGCTGGATTATTCTGGCAAGTTTTCTCTATTTTATCCCTTCGCAGATTTTATACCGTCGTCGCCTCAAAGAGCGACTACAAGAAGACCAGCCCAAGTAGGCTGGTTTTTTCGGCAGTATTGGTTATTTGAAAACAATGTGCTATAATAATCTTATCATAAAGTGGTAGTTTATGTTTTGAAGATAAGGTGAGGTAATCAAGAATATGAGAAAATTTTTTCAAGGCCTTAATCAAGACTATCTGGAAACCAGAAGTTCAACTAGAGAAGATTGGTTGGAGTGGATTATCCAGAGAAAGATGACCTGGGGCATGCGGTGGGGTTTGGTAGCAGTCATAGTATTTGTCCTGCAGCCCTTCACCTACAATCCTTCCGTCCTTTTAGCCTGTTTTTATATTGGGCTCTTGCTTGGGCTCCTCTATATCCTCGGTCAGGCGTTTTTTGCAACCAGATCCATTTTCCGCAATTGGAAGAAAAAATAATCGCTCAGCTTGTTTAGGCTGGGCGATTGGTTTTTTCTACGAATAATTCATGGGCGATGGTAGTAGGAATAGCTAGTTCTTTGTCCTTGTACTGGATAGTAATAGTTTGAGCAAAGTGGTCGAAGTCTGTCACAAGCAGTTGGTCGCCGAGGGCTAACTCGTGCTGCTCCAGGTATTGGAGGAGTTGGTAGAAATCATGGATACGAACCAGTTGGTAGGTGCCTGTTTCTGTCAGTTGGGCTAGCCGTGTCTGGTAACGTTCGATCAAGGCTTGTCCTTCTTTGGGAATGCTGCCGCCGTGTGGGCAGGTTTGGGGATAACCTAGGAGTTTATCCAGTCGGTTGATAAAATGGTCTGAAATAGTATGTTCCAAAATTTCAGCTTCTTCATGGACTTCTTCTGGAGAGTAACCAAGTTGTTCAACTAAGAATACTTCAATCAAGCGATGCTTGCGGTAGAGGTTGGCAACCATCTCCAAGGCGACTTGGCTGAGGAGATAGCCGGCTGTCTTGTCCTTTTCAATCAAGCCTTCTGCTAGCATCTTTTTAATCATTTCTGAGACGGCTGGGGCAGAAAAATTCATCTTTTCTGCAATCAATTTATTGGTAATCTTATTTTGACTTTGCCCTAATTCATAGAGGGTTTTCAGGTAGTCTTCTTTGTTTGGTGTCATAGTCTCTCACTTTCTAATTATAAATATTATACCAAAAAATTAGGAAATTCATTGACAGAATAATTTTTTTAGTATATATTAAAACCAAAGTTAAGCATACCTAATTATTTAAAAAGGAGAACCTATATGAAAAAACTAATTCTTAGTCTCGCTCTGCTATTGTCCCTCATCGGACTAGGAGCCTGTCGTTCAATGCCAAGTCAAGAGGCTTCCAGCAAGCCGCGAGTGGCGGTCACAACCTCTTTCCTTAGTGATATGGTCTATCAGTTAGCTGGAGATGAGGTGGAGCGTGACCTGCTGATTCCAGCGGGAGAGGATCCGCACCTCTATGTTGCCAAGACCAGCGACCTGTCCAAACTGCAGAAAGCAGATCTTGTTCTCTACCACGGCTTGCACTTTGAGGGAAAGATGGTGGAGGCCTTGGAAAAGACGGGTGTGGCAGTGTCTAAGAACTTTGCCCAGTCGGATTTGACAACTATGGATGAGGACGGCGAGCAGATTGTGGACCCCCACTTCTGGTTTTCTATTCCGCTCTATCAATCAGCGGTAGCGGTGGCTTCAGAGGAGTTGCAAAAGCTTCTTCCGGAAAAAGCAGAGCTGATTCAGAAAAATACGGAAAACTACTTAGCTCAGTTGGATGACTTACATACTTGGATTGAAAAAGAGTTGAGCGTCTTGCCTGCTGAGAGCCGTTACCTAGTTACCCCACATGATGCCTTTAACTACTTCGCAGCCAGCTATGATTTTACTCTTTATGCACCGCAGGGCATTAGTACCGAGTCTGAAGTTGCCAACAGCGATATGATTGAAACGGTCAATATGATTTTAGAACATGGTATCAAGGCTATCTTCACCGAGTCAACAACCAGTCCAGAACGCATGGAAAAATTGCAGGAAGCTGTCAAGGCCAAGGGTGGTCAGGTAGCGATTGTAAGCGGTGAAGGCAAGGAGCTATTCTCAGATTCCCTAGCGCCAGAAGGGGAAGAGGGAGCAACATTTATCGATATGTACAAGCATAATGTCCAGTTAATTGTGGAGCATTTGCAGTAAGAAAGGTTGGAAGAATGGAAGAAATACTGAGAGTTGAAGACTTGTCCTTGCACTATGGTGCAGGACAGGTCAAGGCTCTAGATCAGGTCAGTTTTCAGCTACCAAAGGGTTGTCGTGCGGCTTTGGTCGGACCAAATGGTGCAGGGAAATCGAGCTTGTTTAAGGCGATTTTGGGATTGGAGAAGGGGGTAAGTGGCAAGGTTTCACTACTGGGTCAGTCAGAGAAACTGGACCAAGTTATTCAAAAAAATGTTGCCTATATTCCCCAAGCCAGCCAGGTCAACTGGCAGTTCCCTGCAAGGGTTCTGGATATTGTCCTGATGGGACGGTTTGCCCATACCAGTGGTTTCTTCCGTCGACCAAGTTCCTTAGATAAGGAACAGGCAGAGCAGGCTCTGGAAGAGATGAAGATTAGTGATTTACGCAATCGGCAGATTGACCAGCTATCTGGAGGTCAGCGGCAACGAGTCTTTCTAGCTAGGGCCTTGGCTCAGGAAGCTGAAATCTACATGATGGACGAGCCTTTGGCTGGGATTGATCAGGTGACAGAGCAAGTCATCATGGACTGTTTGAAGAAGTTCCAGCAAGAAGGCAAGACCTCCCTGGTTATCCACCATGACCTTTTGACCTTGGAAAAGTATTTTGATTATGTCCTCTGGCTCAATGGTCGTTTGGTGGCAGAGGGGGCTATGGATCAGGTGGATTTGCTGCAAGCCTATCAGGCTGCCTTTGGTCAGGAACCAGCCTTGTTTCTAAAGGAGGGGCTCGGTCATGCTTGATCTCTTGCAGGACTATTCTTTTTGGACGGTAGCTCTGGGAACCCTTGCTTTAGCCTTGGCGGCTAGCCAAATCGGGACCATTAGCGTCTTGACCAGGCAGAGTTTAATCGGAGATAGCTTGGGGCATGCGGCCTATCCAGGTATCATCCTGTCCTATATGGTCTTTCAATCGCGTCACCCCCTGCTCCTCTTGATTGGAGCGGTGGCTTCGGGTTACCTGTCCTATGGTCTGGTCAGCTGGCTCTGTCGAGGAGGACGGACCAGTCGGGTCAATGCCTTGGCACTGGTTTCAGCGGCTTTTTTTGGACTGGGCTTGGTTCTCAAGCAGTATGTTCAGGGCAATGCGGCCTTTCAAGGAGCTGCCCAGGCAGGCTTGGAAAACTATGTTTTTGGTCAGGCTGCCTTTATGCAGCTGGATGATGTCGTACTCATTTGCTTGGTAGCCTTGCTAGCCTTGTTCCTATTTGGCTGGCACTACCAGTCGTTCAAGCTCTATCTGTTTGACAGACAATTTGCCAAGCTAGTGGGGATTCCTGTGGAAAAGATTGACCGTATGACTCTGTTTCTGATGATGAGTTTGATTGCGGTTGGCTTGAAGGTGGTTGGGGCTATCCTGATGAGTAGTTTCTTGATAGCACCGGCTGTCTTTGGCTTGCTTCTAGGAAAGTCCTATGACCAGACCTTGGCATTAGCAGCAGGAATTGCTGGATTTTCAGCCCTACTTGGAAGTTATGTGAGTTCAGTGGTGACAGGGTTATCGACTGGGCCGGCTATTATTGTTTGCTTGAGTTTGTCCTCTTTGGTGGCTTTTGCTTATGTGACCTATATCAGAAAGGAGAATGCAGGTGCTTGAGGTCTTATTGATTTTACTGGCTGTCGGTTCTTCTTGTGGCTTGATTGGGTCTGTCCTGGTGGTGCGCAATCAGGCCATGCTGGCAGATGCCTTGTCCCACTCGGTTCTGTTGGGGATAGTACTGGGCTTCTTTGTCAGTCACAACCTTGATTCCCCCCTGCTCTTGTTTGGGGCGGCGTTTTTTGGTCTACTGACAGTTCTAGCTATTGAGGGGCTACACACTCGCAAGTTGGCTCAGGATGCGGCGACGGGCTTGCTCTTTACCTTTTTCTTTGCCCTAGCGGTTATTCTCATCTCCCTCTTTGCCCGCAATGTCCATCTGGACTTGGATATGGTCCTGATGGGCGAGGTGCTCTTTGCCCCTCTTAACAGGCTGGACCTATTTGGCCTGTCGCTACCCTTGGCCTTGGTCAAGTCCGTCGGGCTCTTGCTAGTCTTACTGGTCTTCTTTTTCTTGAACTTTCAAGCTCTGACCCTCTATCTCTTGGACAAGGAGCAGGCTAAACTCCAAGGGATTGCCACCAAAAGACTGGAGCTAGGGTTGATTTTTCTGGTTTCCTTGACAACGGTCTTGTCCTTTGAAGCGGTCGGCTCTATGGCGGTCATTATTTTCTTACTAGCACCCAGTATGGCGGCCTTACCTTGGTCAAAGCATTTCTGTCAGTTTTTAGTTTTGGGGCAATGCTGCGCCATTCTGATGATTGTTCTAGGCTTTGGTCTTGCCAGCTGGCTTGACCTGACCATGTCTGGAATCTGTTCGGTCATGGGTCTTCTGACAGTCTGCGTCAGCTTTTTCCTAAAAAATGCCCTAAAAATTTAGTTTGGCAAATGAAATTGTCAGACTTTTTTGTTATTATAGTAAGTAATCACACAAGCAAAGGAGAAAATAATGACACGTTTACAAGATGATTTTTACGAATACGTCAATGGTGAATGGGCAAAAACTGCCGTCATTCCAGATGATAAGCCAAGAACAGGTGGTTTCTCAGACCTGGCGGACGAGATTGAAAAGCTCATGATTGACACGACAAACGCTTGGTTGGCGGGAGAAAATGTCCCAGAAGATAGCGTTTTGCAAAACTTTGTAGCCTTCCACAAGCAAGTGGCTGACTATGAAACCCGTGACCGTTTGGGCGCAGAACCAGCACAAGCCTTGATTGCTGAGTACAAGGCTCTCAACTCTTTCGAAGAATTCACCAGCAAGCTGGCAGAATATGAGTTAGCAGGCAAGCCAAACCTGATGCCTTTCGGTGTGGCACCTGACTTTATGGACGCGACTACCAATGTCCTCTGGGCAGATTCTCTAGGCATTATCCTGCCAGATACGACCTACTATGAAGAAGGTCATGAAAAAGGGGCTGAATTGCTCAAGACTTGGCGTGAGAGCCAGGAAGCCCTCCTGCCTAAGTTTGGTTTCAGCGATGAGGAAATCAAGGAACTTCTAGATAAACGTTTGGAACTGGATGCCACGATTGCCAAGTATGTTCTGTCAAATGAAGAGGGGTCAGAGTACGCCAAACTTTACCACCCCTACGAGTGGGCAGATTTTACAGCCTTGGCACCAGAGTTGCCTTTGGATCATTTCTTCACAGCGATTTTAGGTCAAACACCAGACAAGATTATCGTGCCTGAGGAACGTTTCTGGCAGGCTGCCAAGGAAATTTACAGTGCGGATAATTGGGAGCTTTTGAAGGCGACCTTGATTTTGAAAGCAGCAGGAGCTTATACAGCCTTCCTGTCGGATGAAATCCGTATTCTAGCAGGAGCCTACAGCCGTGCGCTTTCTGGTACACCACAGGCTCAAAACCAAGAAAAAGCAGCCTACAATCTGGCACAAGGTTACTTTAACCAAGCCCTCGGTCTCTGGTATGCTGGCGAAAAATTCTCTCCAGAAGCCAAGGCAGATGTGGAAGCTAAGGTTGCCAAGATGATTGAGGTCTACAAGTCTCGTTTGGAAACGGCAGACTGGTTGGCTCAGGAAACCCGTGACAAGGCTATTGTCAAACTCAATGTCATCAAGCCTTACATAGGCTATCCAGAAGCCTTGCCAGAGCGTTATTATAAGAAGATTGTTGACCCAGGCAAGTCCTTGGTGGAAAATGCCATCGAACTAAACAAGATTGACATTGCTCATGGTTGGAGCAAGTGGAACAAGCCTGTGGACATCAAAGAGTGGGGCATGCCAGCTCATATGGTCAACGCCTACTACAATCCACAGAAGAACTTGATTGTCTTTCCAGCAGCCATTTTGCAGGCGCCATTCTACTCGCTGGAGCAGTCTTCGTCAGCTAACTACGGCGGTATCGGTGCGGTTATTGCCCACGAGATTTCCCACGCCTTTGACTCAAACGGTGCTTCCTTCGATGAGCATGGTAGTCTTAATAACTGGTGGACAGAGGAAGATTATGCAGCCTTTGAGGCCCGTACCCAGCAGGTCATCGACCAGTTTGAAGGTCAGGATTCTTACGGTGCCAAAATCAATGGTAAATTGACCGTGTCAGAAAACATTGCTGACCTTGGTGGGATTGCGGCAGCCCTAGAAGCAGCCAAGTCAGAAGATGACTTCTCCGCAGAGGAATTCTTCACTAACTTTGCTCGCATCTGGCGAATGAAGGCCCGTCCTGAGTTCATGCAGATGTTGGCGAGTGTCGATGTCCACGCACCAGGGCACCTACGCACCAACATCCAGTTGCCAAACTTCGATGAATTCCATGAAACCTTTGGCGTTCAAGAAGGCGACGGTATGTGGCGTGCTAAAGAAGACCGTGTGATTATTTGGTAGAAGTTTTGAACAGCTAACTTTTGTTGGCTGTTTTTGTCGCTTTGGACAAGAAAAAATAAAGCATATCTATTTGACACAGCTTCTCATCTATGGTATTATACTAGACGGTACTTTTTACTTTTGGTCTCTCAAGAGTGTACAGGGACGTGCTGACAAATGTTGCAAAAGTACACACAGATAGGGGTTGTCACCAATGCCCTATCACCAAAAATAAAAAATATATACAGGAGAATGTAGATGCCTACAATTAACCAGTTGGTACGTAAACCACGTAAGTCTAAAGTAGAAAAATCTAAATCACCAGCTTTGAACGTTGGTTACAACAGCCGTAAAAAAGTTCAAACAAACGTTTCATCACCACAAAAACGCGGTGTTGCAACTCGTGTCGGAACAATGACACCTAAAAAACCTAACTCAGCCCTTCGTAAATTTGCTCGTGTACGTTTGAGCAACCTTATCGAAGTTACTGCTTACATCCCAGGTATCGGTCACAACTTGCAAGAACACAGTGTGGTTCTTCTTCGTGGTGGACGTGTAAAAGACCTTCCAGGGGTACGTTACCATATCGTTCGTGGTGCACTAGATACTGCTGGTGTAAACGATCGTAAGCAAGGCCGTTCTAAATACGGTACTAAACGTCCAAAAGGCTAAGAAAGGGGAAATATAAATGAGTCGTAAAAATCAAGCGCCTAAGCGCGAAGTATTGCCAGATCCATTGTATAACTCAAAATTGGTAACTCGTTTGATTAACCGTGTTATGTTGGACGGTAAACGTGGTACTGCTGCATCAATCGTTTACGGTGCCTTTGATCAAATCAAAGAAGCAACTGGCAATGATGCACTTGAAGTATTTGAAACAGCAATGGAAAACATCATGCCTGTACTTGAAGTACGTGCACGTCGTGTCGGTGGTTCTAACTACCAAGTCCCAGTTGAAGTTCGTCCAGAACGTCGTACAACACTTGGTCTTCGTTGGTTGGTAACAATCGCTCGTAACCGTGGTGAGCACACTATGATTGATCGCCTTGCGAAAGAAATCATGGATGCAGCAAACAACACTGGTGCAGCTGTTAAGAAACGTGAAGACACCCACAAAATGGCAGAAGCAAACCGCGCATTCGCACACTTCCGCTGGTAAGATTAAGATACAGAGAACGTGCCTGCCGACGAAAAATAGGAAATCGAAGCAGAATGCTTTTGCATTCAATGAGATTTATCTTTTTTCGTTGACAGCAGACCGTTCGAGTTCAGTTTCTACATTGGATATATGGAAGTTAACTGAACTTAATTGGATGAAGGAACTTCGTTCAACCATCACAAATCGGATTGAGGATGACCTCGTCCACTTCACACCATTAGTAAGAACTTAAGCGGGTGGGACTTGCCCACTCGCTTTTCTTAAAATATGGTATAATCAGAATAGAAATCTAAAAATATAGGAGAACAAACCTCATGGCACGCGAATTTTCATTAGAAAAAACTCGTAATATCGGTATCATGGCGCACGTTGACGCGGGTAAAACAACGACAACAGAGCGTATTCTTTACTACACAGGTAAAATCCACAAAATTGGTGAAACTCACGAAGGTGCATCACAAATGGACTGGATGGAGCAAGAGCAAGAGCGTGGTATCACGATCACATCTGCTGCGACAACAGCTCAATGGAACAACCACCGTGTAAACATCATCGACACACCAGGACACGTGGACTTCACAATCGAAGTACAACGTTCACTTCGCGTTCTTGATGGTGCGGTAACTGTTCTTGACTCACAATCAGGTGTTGAGCCACAAACTGAAACAGTATGGCGTCAAGCAACTGAATACGGTGTTCCACGTATCGTATTTGCTAACAAGATGGATAAAATCGGTGCGGACTTCCTTTACTCAGTAAGCACACTTCATGAGCGTCTTCAAGCAAATGCACACCCAATCCAATTGCCAATCGGTTCTGAAGATGAGTTTCGTGGTATCATCGACTTGATCAAGATGAAAGCTGAAATCTATACTAACGACCTTGGTACAGATATTCTTGAAGAAGATATCCCAGCTGAATACCTTGAGCAAGCTCAAGAATACCGTGAAAAATTGGTTGAAGCAGTTGCTGAAACTGATGAAGAATTGATGATGAAATACCTTGAAGGTGAAGAAATCACAAACGAAGAATTGAAAGCTGGTATCCGTAAAGCGACTATCAACGTTGAATTCTTCCCAGTATTGTGTGGTTCTGCCTTCAAGAACAAAGGTGTTCAATTGATGCTTGACGCGGTTATTGACTACCTTCCAAGCCCACTTGACATCCCTGCAATCAAGGGTGTAAACCCAGATACTGATGGTGAAGAAGAGCGCCATGCTTCTGATGAAGAGCCATTTGCGGCCCTTGCTTTCAAGATTATGACTGACCCATTCGTAGGTCGTTTGACATTCTTCCGTGTTTACTCAGGTGTCCTTAACAGCGGTTCATACGTAATGAACACTTCTAAAGGTAAACGTGAGCGTATCGGACGTATCCTTCAAATGCACGCAAACAGCCGTCAAGAAATTGAAACTGTTTACGCTGGTGACATCGCCGCTGCGGTTGGTTTGAAAGATACTACAACTGGTGACTCATTGACTGATGAGAAAGCTAAAGTAATCCTTGAGTCAATCCACGTTCCAGAACCAGTTATCCAATTGATGGTTGAGCCTAAGTCTAAAGCTGACCAAGACAAGATGGGTATTGCCCTTTCTAAATTGGCTGAAGAAGATCCAACATTCCGCGTTGAAACAAACGTTGAAACAGGTGAAACAGTTATCTCTGGTATGGGTGAGTTGCACTTGGATGTCCTTGTTGACCGTATGCGTCGTGAATTCAAGGTTGAAGCAAACGTAGGTGCTCCTCAAGTATCATACCGTGAAACATTCCGTGCTTCTACACAAGCTCGTGGTTTCTTCAAACGCCAGTCTGGTGGTAAAGGTCAATTCGGTGACGTTTGGATCGAATTCACACCAAACGAAGAAGGTAAAGGTTTCGAGTTCGAGAATGCTATCGTCGGTGGTGTGGTTCCACGTGAATTCATCCCAGCGGTTGAAAAAGGTCTCGTAGAATCTATGGCGAACGGTGTTCTTGCTGGTTACCCAATCGTTGACGTTAAAGCGAAGCTTTACGATGGTTCATACCACGATGTCGACTCATCTGAAACAGCCTTCAAAGTGGCAGCATCTCTTGCCCTTAAAGAAGCAGCGAAATCAGCTCAACCAACTATCCTTGAGCCAATGATGCTCGTAACCATCACTGCACCAGAAGATAACCTCGGTGACGTTATGGGTCACGTTACTGCACGTCGTGGTCGCGTTGACGGTATGGAAGCTCGTGGTAACACACAAATCGTTCGTGCTTATGTGCCACTTGCTGAAATGTTCGGTTACGCAACTGTTCTTCGTTCAGCAACACAAGGTCGCGGTACCTTCATGATGGTATTTGACCACTACGAAGATGTACCAAAATCTGTACAAGACGAAATTATCAAGAAAAACGGTGGCAATGCATAATTGCTAACCAGGACGCCTTCAGGCGTCTTTTTTGTCTCTGTCAATTGTAGTGGGCTGATGAACAGCTACATTCACGAGAGGACCTCTTGGTCTTCTTTTTTGCTTAAAACCCAATTTTCCTTATTGACAATTGACTCTTTAGCTGATAGAAT